>NZ_QEES01000006.1 GCF_003115775.1 Cellulomonas sp. WB94 | reverse complement strand
GAGACGGGCCGGATCGTGCGGTTCGCCCACGGCGAGTACGTCGAGGTCCACCGGCCTCTCGACGACCACGAGCGGTGGCTCCGGGTCCAGCACGAGCCCCGGCGTCCCCTCGAGATCGAGCCGGCCGAGGACTCCCGCGGGGTCCGGCGCAAGGGATACCGGGCCGACCGGTTCCGGCAGCGGCTCTCGCGCCTGTTTTTCGAGGACCGTGTCGAGCCGGTGACTCCCTCTGAGCTCGCCGCCGCGCACGGGCACGCCGAGCACGACGGGCAGGAGACACTCAGCGTCCGTCCCGCGTCAGCCGGCGCGCACAGCGCGATCTCCCGGGTCGTCGAGCCGGACGAGCGGAATCTCTGATCCGGGGTCAGAGTTGCAGGTGAGGACGGCGAGCGCCTGCGCGGGCTCGCCGCAGCTCCGTCCCGACGGAGCACAGAAGCTGCTGCGGCGCATGCCGCGGCCCGACAGGAGAGGCATCGCGCCATGACTGATTACACCCTTCCGGACCTGCCGTACGACTACGCGGCACTCGAGCCGCACATCTCCGGCCGCATCATGCAGCTGCACCACGACAAGCACCACGCCGCGTACGTCGCGGGTGCCAACACGGCACTCGCCAAGCTGGCGGAGGCCCGCGAGAGCGGGAACCTCGACGCCGTCAACCTGCACGAGAAGAACCTCGCGTTCAACCTCGGTGGGCACGTCAACCACTCGGTCTTCTGGGCCAACCTGTCCCCCGACGGCGGCGACAAGCCCATCGGTGAGCTCGCGGCCGCGATCGACGAGTTCTTCGGGTCGTTCGAGGCCTTCCAGAAGCACTTCACGGCCGCCGCTGCGGGCGTGCAGGGCTCCGGGTGGTCCATCCTCGCGTGGGACTCCATCGGCGCCCGCCTCGTGGTCGTCCAGCTGTACGACCAGCAGAGCAACATCGCGCTGGGGCTCGTCCCAGTCGTCATGCTCGATGTCTGGGAGCACGCGTACTACCTGGACTACCTCAACGTCCGCGCCGACTACATCAAGGCGTGGTGGAACATCGTCAACTGGGCCGACGCGGCCGCGCGGTTCACGCGGGCCCGCACGCAGACGGCGGGTCTGATCGTCCCCGCCTGACCCGGTCTCCGCCTCCCCCGCGGAGGCCCGCAGAGCCGACGACACGGCAGAGCCGACAACGAAGCGCCGGTGACCTCGAGGAGGTCACCGGCGCTTCGTCGTTCCTAGGCTCGTTCCAGGGTTCGTGCCTGGTTCGCGCCGTCCCAGCTCTAGTGCGCGTGCTGCCCGCGCGAGAACTCGAAGACCCAGCCGATGAGCGCGATCACCCCGACGGCCGCACCGACGTACACGAGCCACCAGCCGATCGCGAGCCCCGCGAACAGGATCGCCGCGGCGAGACCGATGGCGAGCGGCCACCAGCTCCACGGGCTGTAGACGCCCTGGTCACCCGCGCCCTGCTCGATCTCTGCGTAGGCGTCGTCCTCGGGACGCGCATCGATCCGGCGCGAGAGGAGCGCCAGGTAGCCACCGATCATCGACACGAGCAGCACCAGGACGAGCAGCGCCAGCGTGCCGATCATCTCGCCGCGGCTCCACAGCCCGTAGATGATCGTCATGATCAGGAAGAACGGGGCGAGAAAGAGGAAGAACCTGGTCTCGACCTTCATCGCTTTGCCTCCGGCTGGGCGCCCGGGCCCGGGTCGACGTCACTCTGGCCTCGACGGTCGGCATCTCCGAGGATCTCGTCGAGGAGGCCGGCATTGGGCTCGGCGCGGTCGAGCGCGGCGACCTCCGGGTGGTGGAGGTCGAACGCCGGCCGCTCCGAGCGGATCCGCGGCAGCGACGTGAAGTTGTGTCGCGGCGGCGGGCAGCTCGTGGCCCACTCGAGCGAGGCGCCGTAGCCCCACGGGTCGTCCACGGTCACCTTCGGGGCGTTGCGCGACGTCGTGTACACGTTCCACAGGAAGACGAGCGTCGAGGCCGCGAGGAGCACCGAGCCGACCGTCGACACCTGGTTCATGAGCGTGAACCCGTCCTCCGGGGAGTAGTCGGCGTAGCGCCGGGGCATCCCCCGCACGCCCAGCCAGTGCTGGATGAGGAACGTCGTGTGGAAACCGACGAACAGCATCCAGAAGTGGATCTTGCCCAGGCGCTCGTCGAGCATCCGCCCGGTGAACTTGGGCCACCAGAAGTACAGGCCGGCGAACATCATGAACACGACCGTGCCGAACACGACGTAGTGGAAGTGCGCGACCACGAAGTACGTGTCCGAGACCTGGAAGTCCATCGCGGGGCTCGACAGGATGACCCCGGTCAGGCCGCCGAACAGGAAGGTGACAAGGAACCCGAACGTCCACAGCATGGGCGTCTCGAAGGTGAGCCTGCCGCCCCACATCGTGCCGATCCAGTTGAAGAACTTCACCCCGGTCGGCACGGCGATCAGCATCGTCATCAGTGAGAAGAACGGGAGCAGGACCGCGCCCGTGACGTACATGTGGTGGGCCCACACGGTCACAGAAAGCGCAGCGATCGAGATCGTCGCGTAGACGAGGCCCTTGTAGCCGAACAGCGGCTTGCGGCTGAACACCGGCAGGATCTCCGCGACCATGCCGAAGAACGGCAACGCGATGATGTAGACCTCGGGGTGCCCGAAGAACCAGAACAGGTGCTGCCAGAGGATCGCGCCACCGTTCTCGGGGTTGAACACCTGCGCACCGAGCCGCCGGTCCGCGCCGAGCGCGAAGAGCGCCGACGTCAGCGGCGGGAACGCCATGAGGACCAAGAGGCTCGTGATGAGGACGCCCCACGTGAA
Organism: Cellulomonas sp. WB94; assembly: GCF_003115775.1. NCBI lineage: Bacteria > Bacillati > Actinomycetota > Actinomycetes > Micrococcales > Cellulomonadaceae > Cellulomonas > Cellulomonas sp. WB94. Next base: position 50,491 of record NZ_QEES01000006.1, on the reverse strand, counting down.
CACGGGCATCCGGAACATCGTCATGCCGGGCGCGCGCATGGTCACGACGGTCGTGATGAAGTTGACGGCACCGAGGATCGTCCCGAACCCGGCGAGCGCCAGCCCGAAGACCCACAGGTCCCCCCCGAGCCCCGGCGAGTAGACGGCGCTCGAGAGCGGGGCGTAGGCGAACCAGCCGAACGAGGCCGCGCCCTGGGGCGTGAGGAAGCCCGATGCGGCGATGATCCCGCCGAAGAGGTAGAGCCAGTACGCGAACATGTTCAGGCGCGGGAACGCGACGTCAGGTGCGCCGATCTGCAACGGCATGATGACGTTCGCGAAGCCCGCGAACAGGGGGGTCGCGAAGAGCAGCAGCATGATCGTGCCGTGCATCGTGAAGAGCTGGTTGTACTGCTCCTTCGACGCCACGATCTGGATGCCCGGCTCGAACAGCTCGGCGCGGATCAGGAGCGCCAGGACCCCGCCGAGGCAGAACCACACGAACGACGTGATCAGGTACATGTACCCGATCGTCTTGTGATCGGTCGAGGTGACCCAGGAGATCACCGTGCGGCCGAGGCCCTGTCGGTGCGGCGCGAGACCCGGAATCGTCTGGACTGCGGTGGCCATCAGCTCCCACTCCCCTGCGTGGCGCTCTGCAGGTCCTGCAAGCGGCTGTACTCGAGCCCGAGGGCTCCGGTCTGACCCTTCGCGCGCAGCTCCTGCATGTGGGCGTCGTAGTCGGCGCGCGTCACGACCTTGACGTTGAAGAGCATGCCCGAGTGCTCCTCGCCGCAGAGCTCGGCACACTTGCCGCGATACTCCCCGACCTGCTGCGGGATGATCTGGAACTTGCTCGTGCGGCCCGGGATCACGTCGCGCTTGTACAGGAACTCCGGGACCCAGAACGAGTGGATGACGTCACGCGAGTTGAGCACGAACTCGACGCGTTCGTTGACCGGCAGGTAGAGCGTGACCTGGTCGGCCAGCACCCCGTGGTTGCCGACCGCCTTCGCGTGCTCGCCCGTGTCGTAGACGTCGGAGTCGAGGTAGTTGAAGTCCCAGCTCCACTGCTTGGCGACGACCTGGACCGTCAGGTCCGGCTTGGCGCTCGTGTCGTTGATCGCCGACGCATCCCGCGCGGTGTAGTAGAAGAGCACCCCGACCATGAGGATCGGCAGGATCACGTACATGACCTCGAGGGGCACGTGGTAGCGCAGCTGCACCGGGAGCGTCTCGTCGCCCTTGCGCTTGCGGTACACCGCCGCGCACCACAGGATCAGGCCCCACACGATGACACCGACGATCAGCGCGGCCGTCCACGACCCGACCCACAGGTGCGTGATACGCCCGGTCTGGTTCGTGACCTCGGCGCTCGAGCTGCCAGGCAGGAAGCCGCGCTGGACCGAGGCTGAGCAGCCTGTCAGCGCCACGGCGACAGCGGCGACCAGACCGGCCCACTTCAGGGCCGGACGTGGGGACCGGCGGGGTTTCTGCGAGTGCACTGACGACCTCTCACTCACGTCCCGGTGACAAGCCACCCCGTCTGGGCGACCGCGACCTGGGACCTTCGTCCTCATTGCGAGCAGCGTAGCGCGCCGGAGCCGCTCAGATGCCCCCTGGACGCGCGTTGCCGACAAGTTGTCAGGACCGCGAGGCGGTTCGGCGCCCTCCGGGGCACGCGACGGTGGGTCGCGCGGACGCGCGACCGCGCTACCGTGCCCGCATGAGCACCGAGGAGTCGCCGTCGGGCGCGCGCTCGCGCGAACCGGCAGCCGAGGCCGCAGACGCGGACGCCGCACGCTCCGAGCGGGTCTTCCTCGACGCCGGCGGCCACGCCCCGATCCTGGCGGCCGCGCGTCGCGCGTTCGACGAGGCGGTCGACCGTGGCTGGGCCGACCCGCGTCGGCTGCACACCGAGGGCCGCACGGCACGCCTGCTGCTGGAGGGCGCGCGGGAGTCGCTCGCGGGCGCCCTCAGCGCACGGACCGAGGAGATCGACCTCCTGCCGTCGCACACGCTCGCTCTGCACGCCGCGGTCCGGTCCGTCGCTCGGGCCGACGACGCGCCGGACGGGACGTGGTCGCCAGCGCGGTCGAGCGCGCCGCGATCCTGTCCGCCGCCGACTTCGCCGTCACGCAGCCGTGGGACGGTCGCACCGGTGCCCGCGTGGTGATCGGCACCGACCACCTCGGGCGGGTCGACGCCGACGCCTTCGCCGAGGCCGTCCGCGCGCCGGGCGTCGCCCTCGCGGCACTCCAGCACGCCAACGGCGAGGTCGGGACGCGCCAACCCGTCGAGGCCGTGCACGACGCGGCGTCGCGTGCAGGCGTCCCGCTCCTCGTCGACGTGGGGGCGAGCGCGGGCCACGTCGAGCTGTCGGACGCCTGGGACATCCTCGCGGCCGACCCGGGCGACTGGGGCGGGATGCCCGGTGTCGCCGTGCTCGCGACCCGCGCCCGGGTGCGACGCGCACCGGACTGGCCCGAGGACCCCGACCGCTGGTCACCCGGCGGCGTGAGCGTGCCCGCCGCGCTCGCGGCGGCCGTCGCGCTCGAGACGGCGCGGTCGAGCCGCGCGGCCGACGACGCGCACCGCCGGGCACTCGTCGAGCGCATCCGCCGTCGCGTGGCTGCTGAGGTCCCCGACGTCGAGGTCGTCGGGGACGCGACGGATCGGCTCCCGCACGTCGTGACGTTCTCGTGCCTCTACGTCGACGGCGAGGCGCTGGTCACCGAGCTGGACCGGCTCGGCTTCGCGGTGGGATCCGGGTCCGCCTGCACCTCGAGCACGCTCGAACCGAGCCACGTGCTCGCCGCGATGGGCGTCCTCACTCACGGCAACGTGCGCCTGTGCCTGCCGCCGGAGGTCACGAGCGACGGCGTCGACCGCTTCCTCGACGTGCTCCCGGGGACGGTGCGGCGCGTGCGCGACGCGCTCGGCGCGGGGGGGCTGTGATGCCAGAGGTCATCGACGCGCGCGGCCTGCTGTGCCCGATCCCGGTGATCAGGCTCGCCCGCGCGGCCATCGACGCCGCGCCCGGCACGGTGCTCACCGTCTGGGCGACGGACCCTGCCGCGCGACTCGACATCCCCGCGTGGGCACGCATGCGCGGCCACGACGTCGTCCGGGTGGAGGACCTGCCCGACGGGTCGGTGGCGATGGACGTCCGGATCGGCCCACCGGGGATCCCGGCGAGCTGAGGACCAGCACGTCCGGGACGAGGCGCACGGGACCTCACGCACGAGGGCCCGACACCTGCACGGTGCCGGGCCCTCGTGAACGGTCAGTCGATCAGCTGAACGACCCGCCGCACGCGCACGCGCTGCCGGCGTTGGGGTTGTCGATCGTGAAGCCCTGCTTCTCGATGGTGTCGGCGAAGTCGATCGTCGCGCCGTCCAGGTACGGGACGCTCATGCGGTCGACGACGACCTCGACACCGTCGTAGTCCTTGATGGCGTCGCCGTCGAGGACCCGCTCGTCGAAGTACAGCTGGTAGATCAGGCCGGAACAGCCGCCGGGCTGGACGGCGACACGGAGACGCAGGTCGTCGCGGCCCTCCTGCTCGAGCAGGCTCCGCACCTTGCCCGCGGCGACGTCGGAGAGGAGGACGCCGTGCGTCGCTGTCTCGGTGGTCTCGCTCATGGTCTCTCCTGTGCCTCGAAGTTCTGTCGAGCGGGTGCGCAGCACCCCGCTAGCGGCTCAACGCCACCCTACGGCCCGTTGTTCCCTCAGGCTACGCCGCACCACGGGCGGCTCATCGGGACCACGTCCGAGCGACCCGCTCGGCGCGGCGGGCCAACGTCCCTGCGGGGTCGGCCAGTGCCGCGGCCACCTCGCCCGGCCCCTCGGCCACGGCGTACGCCGCCGTGATCCCGGCCGCCGCGAGCTCCCGACGACCCACCGTGACCTGGCCGGCGACGACGATCGTCGGGACCGCGACGCCCAGGGCGCGCTCGGCGACAGCCGCGACCACCTTGCCGTGCAGCGACTGCCAGTCGAAGGTCCCCTCCCCCGTGACCACGAGGTCGACGTCCGCGATCCGACGCGTCAGGTCCACCGCGTCGGCGACGAGGGCCGATCCCGGCACGAGGCGGGCGCCGAGCAGCGCCAGACCGAAGCCGAGCCCGCCGGCCGCACCCGCGCCGGGCTGGGCCGTCAGGCGGGTCACCGGCGAGGCCGTGCGCGCGCCTGCGAGCAGGTCGGGCCGGACCACGTCGGCCAACGCGCCGACCGCCGCGTGCGCGAAGTGCCCGAGCGCGCGCTCGAGCTCCTGTGCCTGCTCCGGGGTCGCACCCTTCTGCGGGGCGAAGCCGGCGCTCGCGCCGTGCAGGCCGAGCAGCGGGACGTCGACGTCCGTCGCCGCGACGAGGTCGACGTCGCGCAGTCCCGCACGCACGTCGGCGAGCGCGACCAGGTCGTCGGCCGTCACACCCCCCAGCCCTCCCCCGCCACGCGTCAGCACGCCGTCAGGCGCCCCGACACCGAGGGCCGCGAGCATGCCGGCACCGCCGTCGTTCGTCGCGGACCCGCCCAGTCCGACGACGACCCGCCGGGCACCGGTGCCGACGGCCGCTCGGATGAGCTCACCGACGCCGTACGACGTCGTGCGTGTCGGGTCCCGGCGGCCCGGCGGGACGAGCGGGAGCCCGACGGCGTGCGACGACTCGACGTACGCGGTGCGCGCGCCGTCGGCGCCCTCGACGAGCAGGAGCGCAGCAGGCACCGGCTCACCGAGCGGCGAGCGCACCGTCACAGCGACCAGGCCGCCGCCGAGGCTCGCCCGTAGGGTCTCGAGGAAGCCCGGGCCACCGTCGGACAGCGGGCACGTGCGTAGGTCATCGCCGGGAGCGGCTCGCAGCCAGCCGTCCCGCAGCGCACCGGCCGCCTCCGGCGCCGTCAGGGTGCCGCCGAAGCCGTCGGGAGCGATGAGAACGCGCATCGGGCGATCTTGGCACGGTCTGGAGCGGGCCCCGCCCGTCGCCGTCCTGATGACCCGCTCGACAGGCTGTGGAAAGATCACCTCGTGAGCCTTCTGACCCCTGCAGTGCCCGGCTTCGAGGAGCCGGCCCCCTCGGCCCTGCTCCTCCTGGGTCGTGGCATCGACCTTGCCTCCGAGCGTGGCGTCGAGTGCGTCGGCGCGCTGCCGGCAGCCAGCGACCCGGACCTGGTCGAGCGCGCGCGCGTCGCGCGGGCTGCGCTGGGCGACCGGGCGTTCGTGCTCGGTCACCACTACCAGCGCGACGAGGTCATCGCGTTCGCCGACGTCACGGGCGACTCGTTCAAGCTCGCGCGCGAGGCCGCAGCACGCCCCGACGCCGAGTTCATCCTCTTCTGCGGCGTGCACTTCATGGCCGAGTCGGCTGACATCCTCACGTCCGACGCCCAGCAGGTCCTTCTCCCGGATCTGGCTGCCGGCTGCTCGATGGCCGACATGGCAGCGATCGACCAGGTCGAGGACGCCTGGGACGTGCTGGTCGACGCGGGCGTCGCGGACGACACGGTCCCGGTGACGTACATGAACTCGACCGCCGCGATCAAGGCCTTCACCGGCCGGCACGGCGGGACCGTGTGCACGTCGTCCAACGCGGCCACCGCGCTGCGCTGGGCCTTCGACAAGGTCGGCGGTGTGGACGGCAGAGGCAAGGTGCTGTTCATGCCCGACCAGCACCTCGGCCGCAACACGGCGGTCCGCCAGCTCGGGCTCTCGCTCGAGGACTGCGTCGTCTTCGACCCGCGCAAGCCGGGCGGCGGGCTGACGACCCAGCAGCTCAAGGACGCCCGGATGATCCTGTGGCGCGGGCACTGCTCGGTCCACGGCCGGTTCTCGGCGCAGAACGTCGCGGCGGCGCGTGCGGCCATCCCCGGGGTGCAGGTGCTGGTGCACCCCGAGTGCACGCACGAGGTCGTCACCGCGGCGGACATGGTGGGCTCGACCGAGTACATCATCAAGGCGCTCGACGCGGCCGAGCCCGGCTCGTCGTGGGCGATCGGTACGGAGCTGAACCTCGTGCGACGCCTCGCGGCGACCCACCCCGCGCAGCACGTGCACTACCTCGACTCGACCGTGTGCTTCTGCTCGACCATGAACCGGATCGACCTGCCGCACCTGGTGTGGACCATGGAGTCCCTCGTCGCCGGGCGGGTCGTCAACCGCGTCGTCGTCGACCCGGACGACGCACGATGGGCCCGCGTCGCCCTCGACCAGATGCTCGCCCTCCCCGGCGCCTGAACGGACTCGACGTGACGACCGGCAGCCCGCTGCGGATCGGGATCTTCGTCTTCGACGGTGCCGAGGAGCTCGACGTCGTCGGGCCGTACGAGGTCCTCGCATCGTGGGCTGAGCACTCCGAGCTCCGGCCCCAGGTCGTCACGTTCTCCGCCGACGGCGCGGGGGTCCGCTGCGCGAAGGGCCTGCGCCTGGTGCCCGAGTACTCCGCGGACGACGTCGGCGCGCTCCACGTGCTCGTCTACCCCGGCGGGCGTGGCACGCGGCCCCTCGCCAAGGACACCGACCACCTCACCTGGGTGCGCGAGATGGCGGCGTCGACGACGCTGATGACCAGCGTGTGCACGGGTGCACTCGTGTATGCCGCCGCTGGGCTGCTAGCGGGCCGCCCGGCCACCACGCATCGCAGCGCCTTCGACGAGCTCGCCGAGATCGACCCGAGCGTTCTCGCGGACACCGAGGCGCGGTTCGTCGACGACGGCGACATCATCACGTCGGCGGGTGTCTCGGCCGGCATCGACCTGGCGTTCCACCTGGTCGAGCGGCTCGAGTCCCCCGAGGCCGCCGAGGCCGTGCGGTACGGGATCCAGTACGACCGCACATGAACCGCCTGGTCCGGCTGCTCGTCGTCTGGTTGCGCGCACGCCGTCACCGCGGTCCGGGCACCCCGCTCGACGAGTGGCGCACGCCGCTGCGGGTCATGCCGAACGACCTCGACCTGCTGCGGCACATGAACAACGGGGCGTACCTGACGCTCATGGACATCGGGCGGGTCGACATGCTCGTGCGGACCGGTGCGCAGGGTGCCATCAGCCGACGTCGCTGGTACCCGGTCGTCGTCGGGGAGTCGATCCGGTTCCGCCGCTCGCTCGGGCTGTGGGACCGATTCGTGATCGTGACACGCCTCATCGGGTGGGACGAGCGCGTGTTCTACCTCGAGCAGAGGTTCGAACGCGCGCCGAGCGCCGGCGCGACCGCGACGGCCGCGCCCGAGGTGGTCGCGGAGGCGTGGGTCGCGGCCCGCTTCATCGCGCGGACCGGCGGCACGGTCGCCTCACCTGACGTCGCCGACGCGTTCGCGGTGGACGCCGTGAGCCCACCCGTGCCCGACGCCGTGCTCGCGTGGGCCAGGGCCCTGGACCTCGCGCACCGGCCGCGCGACTGACGGCTGACCTCAGGCCCGGCGCCCCAGCCGGTCGAGGAGCAGCGCCTCCGCGAGGACGACCCGCTCGAGGTCGCCGAGGTCGACCGACTCGTCGCTGCCGTGCGCGCGGCTGTCGGGGTCCTCGACACCCGTGACGAGGATGGCCGCGCCGGGGTACACCTCAAGCAGGTCCGCGATGAACGGGATCGAGCCGCCGATGCCGATGTCCACCGGGTCGGTGCCCCACGCCTGGGTGAACGCCCACCGTGCGGCTGTCATCGCCGGCGAGTCAGTCGGTGCCTGGAACGCCTTGCCGAGCTCGCCGTCGCTCACGCTGACGCGAGCACCGAACGGTGCGTGGGCCTCGAGGTGTGCGCGCAGCGCGGTGTGCGCCGCGACAGGGTCCTGCCCCGGAGCGATGCGCATCGACAGGCGAGCCGTCGCGCGCGGCGTGATCGTGTTGGACGCGCGGGCCACGCTCGGGGCGTCGAAGCCGATGACGGAGATGGCCGGCCTGGTCCACAGGCGGGCGGTGAGCGGGCCGGTGCCCGCCAGGCGCACACCGTCGAGCACGCCGGAGTCAGCCCGGAACGACTGCTCGTCGTAGTCGACCGTGGGGTCGGGTGCGCTCACGAGCCCCGCGACGGCCACGTCGCCGGCGTCGTCGTGCAGCGTCGCGATGAGGCGCGCAAGCAGCGTCGGTGCGTCAAGGATCGCTCCGCCGAACATGCCCGAGTGGATCGCGTGGTCGACGACCGCAACCTCGACCTCGACGTCGACGAGCCCCCGCAGTGACGTCGTCAGGCCGGGGACCCCGACCCGCCAGTTGGAGGAGTCGGCGACGACGATGACATCCGCCGCCAGCTCGTCACGGTAGGTGCGCAGGAAGTCGGTGAACGTCGGCGACCCGACCTCCTCCTCGCCCTCGACGAAGACGGTCACGCCGACCGCCAGCTCGTCGCCGAGCACCCGCAGCGCGCCGACGTGGGCGACGACACCGGCCTTGTCGTCCGCCGCACCCCGGCCGTAGAGCCGACCGTCGCGCTCCTCGGGCTCGAACGCGGGCGAGGACCAGCTGCTCTCGTCGCCGGGCGGCTGCACGTCGTGGTGCGCGTAGAGCAGGACCGTCGGCGCGCCGGCCGGAGCCGGTCGGCGCGCGACGACCGCGGGTGCGCCGGGACGACCGTCCGCGCGCTGGGCCGACAGGATGCGGACGTCGTCGAACCCGGCGCCGCGCAGGAGGTCACCGACAGCGGCCGCACTGGCCGCGACGTGCGCCTGGTCGAAGTCTGCGTTGGAGACGCTCGGGATGCGCACGAGCGCCTCGAGGTCGGCGCGTACGCGCCCGAACTCCTGGGCAGTGCGCTCGCGGAGGCGTTCGACGGAGGTGGGTCCAGCAGGGCTGGGCGCGGCACCACCGGGTACTGCAGAGGTGGGTGCGGCAGAGGCGGGTTCGGCGGGGGTCGGTGACGTCACGATGGCCCACCGTACTCGTCTACCCTTGTGGGGTGTTCGGACGCAGCAAGGCCAACCCGTCAGTGACCGCTCCCTCCTCACGGAAGGGCGCGCAGCTCACCCCTGGCGCCGGCGTGTCCGCAGACGGGTCCGGAGCAGGCAAGGGACACCCGACGCCCAAGCGCAAGCAGGCCGAGGCAGCCAACAAGCGCCCGCTCGTCCCTGACGACCGCAAGGGTGCAGCCAAGGCGGCCCGCGTCGCCGCGCGCGCCCAGCGCGACAAGGAGTTCGCCGCGCTGCAGACGGGCGACGAGCGGTACCTGCCCGTCAAGGACCGCGGGCCGGTTCGCCGGTACATCCGCGACCACATCGATGCGCGCCACAACCTCGGCGAGTACTTCCTGCCGGTCGCGATGGTGCTGCTCGTCCTGCAGCTGACGCTCGCCCAGGTGAACGCGACCCTCGCGATCCTCGCGCTGCTCCTCCTGTACGTCTTCGTCCTCGCGATGATGGTCGACGTCCTGTTCATGTGGCGCTCGCTCAAGAAGAAGCTCGTCGCGAAGTTCGGTGCGGCCGCCATCCCGCGCGGGACGACGATGTACGCGGTCCTGCGCGTGTTCCAGCTCCGTCGCTCGCGCCTCCCCAAGGCGCAGGTCAAGCACGGCGAGTACCCCGCCTGAGCGCACGTACGGTAGGTCCATGGTGAACTACCGCTTCCTCGGCAACTCTGGTCTCAAGATCTCCGAGATCACCTACGGCAACTGGCTCACGCACGGCTCGCAGGTCGAGAACGACACCGCGGTCCAGTGCGTGCACACGGCTCTGGACGTCGGCATCACGACGTTCGACACCGCTGACGTCTACGCGAACACGAAGGCCGAGAGCGTCCTCGGCGAGGCCCTCAAGGGTCAGCGCCGGCAGTCGCTCGAGATCTTCACGAAGGTCTACTGGCCCACAGGTCCCGGTGGCGCCAACGACTCCGGCCTGTCGCGCAAGCACATCCTGGAGTCGATCGACGGCTCCCTCGAGCGGCTGCAGACCGACTACGTCGACCTGTACCAGGCGCACCGCTACGACCACTCCACGCCGCTCGAGGAGACGATGCAGGCGTTCGCCGACATCGTGCGCGCGGGCAAGGCGCTGTACATCGGCGTCAGCGAATGGACCGCCGACCAGATCCGGGCGGGTCACGCGCTCGCCGCCGACCTGGGCTTCCAGCTCATCTCCAACCAGCCGCAGTACTCGGCGCTCTGGCGTGTCATCGAGGCCGAGGTCGTGCCGGTCTCGAAGGAGCTCGGAGTCTCGCAGATCGTGTGGTCGCCGGTCGCCCAGGGCGTCCTGTCGGGCAAGTACGCACCCGGGGCGCCCGTGCCCGCGGGCTCCCGGGCCGCCGACGAGAAGGGCGGCGCGCGGATGATCCAGCGGTTCCTCGAGCGGCCCCAGGTCCTCCAGCGGGTCCAGGACCTCCGGCCGATCGCCGACGAGCTGGGGCTCACGCTCGCACAGCTCGCCGTCGCCTGGGTGCTGCAGAACGACAACGTCGCAGCAGCACTGATCGGTGCGAGCCGACCGGAGCAGGTGCGAGAGAACGTCAAGGCGTCGGGTGTGACGATCCCCGCCGAGCTGCTCGTCCGCATCGACCAGGTGCTGGGCGACGCGGTCGTGACCGACCCGGCCGAGACCGCGAAGAGCTCCCCCGCAGCCCGCTGAGCACCATGCAGGGCCGCTTCTCCCCCGGAGGGGCGGCCCTGCCGCTCAGTGCTCGTCGGCGACGGCCTCGAGGTCGTCCTCGACAGTGAACCTGGGCAGCAGGGGGTGCACGACCGCCCCGATCACGAGCGCATAGGTCAGCGTCGCGAAGCCCGCCGTCCCGCCGAGCAGCCAGCCTGCAGCCACGACGGCGACCTCGATGCTCGTTCGCACGAGCCGCGTCGACCGCCCGGTCCGGGCCACGAGGCCGGTCATCAGGCCGTCACGCGGTCCGGGACCGAACCGTGCCCCGATGTAGAGCGCTGTCGCGAGGCCGTTGAGCCCGATGCCGAGCACCACGAGCCCGACGGCCGCCGGCAGCGGGAGCGGGTCGGGCAGGAGCGCGAGGAGCGCAAGGAACGGGTCCACCAGGAAGCCGATGACGAGCACGTTGGCGACGGTCCCCGCGCCGGGTCGCTGTCGCAGGGGCCACCAGGCGACGAGCACGGCCGCGCTGATGGCGAGCGTGACCGTCCCGAACGACAGGCCGGTCCGGCGCGCCACGCCTTGCGAGAGGACGTCCCACGGCATGGTGCCGAGCCCCGCGCGCACGAGGACCGTGACCGAGACGGCATACAGGACGAGGCCGATCGCGAGCTGGACGGTCCGCCGAGCCATCCGCCGCGACCCGCGCCCGATGGCCGGAGCGCGGTCGACGGCAGCGTCTGGGACGGTCACGGAACGCGAAGGACCAGGGCGGGGGTCGCCTGGGTTCCGTCGTGAAGGAGCCGCGCGGCGTGCACACCCTGCGTCGCGAGCACGCGCCACTGCTCACCGAGCCACTGCTCGGCGTCGTACTGGTTGGCGAACACGGGGCTCACCGGGCGGTCGAGCTCACGCCCTCCGATGTCGTCGAACGCCCACTCCCACTGGGGCCGCAGCACCATCACGACCCCCGGACCGTGCGACGGACGGCATCGCCCGCGAGTGCGCGGTTGATGTGGGCAGCCCAGAAGGGGCCGCGGTAGATCAGCCCGGTGTACCCCTGGACGAGGGTGGCCCCGTTCGCGAGGTACTCGAGCGCGTCGGCCGGTTCCGAGATGCCGCCGACCCCGATGATCACCGGGTCCGGTCCGAGCCGGGTGCGCAGCCTCGCCACGACGTCCAGCCCGCGTGCGAGGAGGGGCGGGCCCGACAGGCCGCCCTCGCCGAACGGGTGGGAGATCGTCGTGTTGACGGCCACGACGCCGTCGAGCTCGAGCTCGGTCGCGAGGTCGGCGATCGCGTCGACGTCGTCGTCGGACAGGTCCGGGGCGATCTTGACGAGCAACGGCACGGGCGGTCGCCCGGCGGACGTGGTTGCGGCGTCGGCCGCCTCGCGCGTCGCCACGAGGATGGGGCGCAGCGCGTCGACGGACTGCAGGTCGCGCAGGCCCGGCGTGTTCGGCGACGAGACGTTGACGACGAGGTAGTCGGCGTAGGGCGCGAGCCGCCCGGCGCTCATCGCGTAGTCCGCGGCAGCGTCCTGCGGCGGGGTCACCTTCGTCTTGCCGATGTTGACACCCACGATGAGGGCGCGGCCGGCGGCCGTCGACCGGAGGGTCCGCAGGTGTCCGGCCACGACGGCCGAGCCCTCGTTGTTGAACCCCATCCGGTTGCGCAGCGCCTGCTGCTCGATGACGCGCCAGAGCCGCGGCGCGTCGTTGCCCGGCTGCGCGTACGCCGTGACGGTCCCGACCTCCACGAAGCCGAACCCCAGCATCGTCAGACCCTCGACCGCGAGGGCGTTCTTGTCGAACCCGGCCGCAAGCCCGAACGGGGCCGGGAACGTGCGCCCGAGCGTGCGCACCTCACCCCCTGCGGGCGAGCCCGCAAGCCGCGCGATGACGCGGCGCAGCACGGGGACGCGACCGACGAACCTGATCAGGCCGAACGCGAGCTCGTGCGCCCGCTCGGGGCTCATGCGGACGAAGACCAGGTTGAACAGGAGGCGATACACGCGCTACAACCTAGTGGTCGACACCGGTCCGGGCGGCACGGTCACCACTCCGCGAACGGGTGTGCCAGAGCCACGCGAGGCCGAGGAACGGCAGGACGAGCGGCACGTAGCCGTAGCCCTGCCCGTAGCCGGACCACACCGTCTTGGCCGAGAGGTCCCCCGCATCGAGCACCGAGACGGTCCCCACGACGAGCACACCGACCAGCTCGACGAGCACGGCCGACCATGCGACCGGTCGCCAGCGGCCGCCGCCCTTCGCCAGTGCGACCGTCGCGAGGACGTACACCACGGCCGAGAACGCTGACAGCGCGTAGGCGAGCGGCGCCTCGTCGAACTTCGTCGCGATCTGGTAGCCCGCACGCGCGGACGCCGACAGGGCGAACACCCCGTAGACGCCGACCAGGGCGCGGCCCGGTCCGCTCGAGGTGCTCGCGGGCCGGCCCGCTGCGACGCCAGGTTCGGTTCCGGTCACAAGGTTCCCCAGATCTGTAGCAGGCGGTATTCGAGGAAGGCAGTCGTGAAGGCGGCGATGAGCAGCAGGACCGAGCTCCAGCGGGTGCGCTCCTCGAACGCCCAGATCGCCGCGATCGGAAGGATGAGCAGCTGCACGACGACGTAGCCGCCGAAGAGCACGCGATCCGGTGAGCCCGTGCCGTTGGCCACCAGGACCGTCGCAACAACCGCCTGAACGACGAGCACCGCCTCGACGACGGCGCCGCCCCAGAGCTGGCGCAGGATCACCGCACGGTCGCGGACGACGAACCACAGCGCCCACGCAGCGAGGGCGAGGGACAGGATGACGACGAGGAGGGACACCGGTCCGATCACGATTCGCCACGCTACCGGGCGTCCGCATCTGTCGTGTCCACCCGGTCGGACTACGATCGCCACGTGCCTCGAGTGACTCTCACCTCCAAGAACCCTGCCAGCCTCGCCGTCGACGCCCTCGTGGTGGCGATCGCCAAGACCTCAGCGGGCCCGCGCCTGCTCGACCCTGACCAGCTTCCGGCGGAGATCGCCGCGGAGATCGCGACCAGCGCCGCCGCGCTCGGGATCACCGGCGACCAGGACGAGGTCCGTCGGTACCCGACGGCCGGCCGCCTGTCGGCCAAGGTGCTGGTCCTGACCGGTGTCGGCGACGCGGCAGCCGTGACACCCGAGCTGCTGCGCCGGGCGGCGGGTGCCGCGACGCGCGAGCTCGCCGGGACGTCGAGCGTGGCCCTGGCGCTGCCTGCCGGGCACCTGACCGAGCTGACGGCCGTCATCGAGGGCGCGCTCCTCGGCGCCTACACGTTCACGCGGTACCGCAACGCCGACCAGGCGGCCACGTCCGCGCCCGTGCCGTCGATCGAGGTCGTCACGCCGCTCGCCCGCCAGAGCTCGGCGACGAGCGCCGTGACCCGCGCCGAGGTCGTCGCCGGTGCGGTCCACGCGACGCGCGACCTGGTCAACACCGCACCCAACGACCTCTACCCCGCGGCGTTCGCCGAGGCTGCCAAGGCAGCGGTCAAGGAGTCCGGCCTGCGCACCGGTGCCGTCAAGGTCACGGTGCTCGACGAGAAGGCGCTCGTCGCCGGCGGCTACGGCGGCCTCGTCGGCGTCGGCCAGGGGTCCGTCCGCGGCCCGCGCCTCGTCAAGGTCGCCTACTCCCCCTCACGCCCGGCCGCGAAGGTCGCGCTCGTCGGCAAGGGCATCACGTTCGACTCGGGCGGCATCTCGATCAAGCCCGCCGCGGGCATGGACGCCATGAAGTCGGACATGTCGGGGGCTGCCGCCGTGCTGCACACCGTCCTGGCCGCCGCCCGCCTGGGGCTGCCGGTCGCCGTGACCGGATGGCTGTGCCTTGCGGAGAACATGCCGTCGGGTACCGCCCAGCGCCCGTCCGACGTCATCACGATCCGCGGCGGGAAGACCGTCGAGGTCCTCAACACCGACGCCGAGGGTCGGCTCGTGCTCGCCGACGGTCTCGTGGCCGCGATCGAGGAGAAGCCCGACGTCGTCCTCGACATCGCCACCCTCACCGGCGCACAGACCGTGGCGCTCGGCAACCAGGTCTCGGCCGTCATGGGGACCGACGGTGCACGCGCCGAGGTCGTCGCGTCCGCCGAGTCCTCGGGCGAGCTGTTCTGGCCGATGCCGCTGCCCGCCGACCTGAAGCCTGGGCTGAAGTCGAAGGTCGCGGACCTGGCGAACATCGGCGAGCGGTTCGGCGGGATGCTCCTCGCCGGGCTCTTCCTCCAGGAGTTCGTGGGCTCGACGCCCTGGGCGCACCTCGACATCGCCGGTCCGGCGTTCAACGAGAAGGCCGCGCACGGCTACACGCCGGTGGGCGGTACCGGGGTCGGCGTGCGGACGATGCTCGCGTTCCTCGAGGGTCGCGCGGCCCAGCGGTAGCCGGTCCGGATCGGCCGCCCGGCTGGACACCGGCGCCCGGCCGGGCGCGGCTCGTCCGGCCGGGTCAGGTCCGCGTCGCCCAGAACGCGACCGCGGACGCCGCCGCCACGTTGAGGGAGTCGACGCCGCCCGCCATCGGGATGCGGACGACCAGGTCGGCCGCCTCGACCGCGCCGCGCGACAGCCCGTCACCCTCGGTGCCGAGCATGAGCGCGAGGCGCTCGGGCGGCGCGGCGACGACGTCGTCGAGCGACACGGCGTCGTCGGCCAGCGCGAGCGCGGCGACGGTGAACCCCGCCGCACGCAGGTCGTCGAGTCCGCCCGGCCACGTCTCGAGCCGGGTCCAGGGCACCTGGAACACCGTGCCCATCGAGACGCGCACGGACCGGCGGTACAGCGGGTCGGCGCAGCGCGGGGTCACGAGCACCGCGTCGACCCCGAGCGCCGCGGCGCTCCGGAAGATCGCGCCGACGTTCGTGTGGTCGACGATGTCCTCGAGGATCGCGACGCGTCGCGCTCCGGTGCCGCCGCGGGCCGCCGAGAGCAGGTCGTGGACCGGTGCCAGCGCCGGGCGGTGCATCGACGCGAGCGCGCCGCGGTGGACATGGAACCCGGTGATCGCCTCGAGGAGGTCCGGCTCCGCGACGTAGACGGGCACCGTCGTGCCGTCGTCGGGCAGCGACTCGAGCGTCGCGACGAGGTCGGGCAGCCAGCGCGGCGACAGCAGGACCGACCGGGGGCGGTGCCCCGCACCGAGCGCCCGCCGCAGCACGGTCGAGCTCTCGGCGATGTAGAGACCCTTCGAGGGCTCGTGCCGCGAACGCAGGGCGACGTCCGTGAGCGAGACGTAGTCGGCGAGCCGATCGTCGGTGGGGTCGGTGATCGGATGGATGTCTGGGGCCGGCACGGGCCCCATCATCTCGCGGTCAGACGACCGGTGAGGACCCCGCGAGGAGCCGCGCGGTGCGCAGGGCGCTCGCGCGACGCGCCGCGACCGGGCCGACGACGGCCGCCGCCGCTCCCATCAGCGCGACGACCGGGATCACGAGGAACGCCGTGTGCGCCCCGAACGAGTCGGCGAGCGCGCCCAGCACGTAGGGCGCCACGCCGATCGCTGCGCCGCCGGCGAGGGTCGCGTTCGCCTGCGCGCGGTCGGTCGACCGTCGGGCTGCGCTCAGGAGGATCGATATCGACAGCGGGTACTGCGCGCCGTAGCCGATCCCGGCGATGACGAGGCCGGTGAGGGCGACGGGCGTCTCGGTGGCGGTCCACAGGATGGCCCAGCCGACGACGGCGACCAGGAACGACGCTGCGAGGAGGCGTGCGGGCTCGATGCGCAGCGACAGTGGCCCGACGACGAACCTGATGACCGTCATGCCGGCCACCAGACCGGCGGTGGCGGCGGTCGCGATCCCCGCTCCGGCTCCGGTCTGCTGCCGGATGAGGTCGGTCGACCAGAACGTCGTCGCGTTCTCGAGCGCGATCGCCGCGACGATGGCGACGAGGAACCAGCGGGTCGCCACGGCAGACTCCCGGTCGGCGGCGTCCAGCGCGATCGCGTCGGCGGGGACGGCCTCGGCTGGGACGGCCTCGGCCGGGTCGACGAGCGCGGGGTCGGGCGCGGGGACGGCGTGGTCGCGCGCGTCGCTCGGCAGGCGAAGTGCGAGCAGGGCCGAGCCGATGGCCAGCACCGCCGTTGCGGCAACCGCCGGACGCCACCCCCAACCGGCCGCGACGCAGGCTCCGACGGCGAGCGGACCCAGCAGCCCGACCCCCGAGCCGACCCCGTTGGCCTCCGTCACGGCAGCCGAGCTCGCGCGACCGTGCCGCAGCGACAGCCCGGCCTGCGCGGCGCTCACGGCGACGTTCCCGCCGGCCGCGAGGATGAACACCCCGGTGAGGGTCCACGCCAGGATCGGCCCCGTGACGAGCACGATCGTGCCGACCGCGATCAGCACACCCGCACCGACCAAGGTCGCCCGGCGACCGTAGCGGTCCACGAGCCGTGGGGTGATCCGGGCGACCAGGATCGCGCCGGCTGCGAACGCCGTGCCGTGCAACCCGCCCTGGGCCTTCGTCACGCCGAGCTCGTCGGCGAGGAGCGGGACGCTCGGGCTGAAGCTGTAGAGCAGCCATCCCCACACGACGAAGTAGCTATACAGGCTCAGCGTGGGCCGGTCCCGCACCAGCCGGATCGGGGCGGGCTCAGCGGTTGCGGTCACCGACCGAGCCTACGTGCCGCCGCCCCCCCGATCCGCGCGCGAAGGCCCAGGATCGGACCTCTGACACAAGTGGTGCGCGACGTCACTCGACCGGAGCAGTCGCGGCGGCGAACTGGCTGTCGTACAGCCGCGCGTACGCACCGCCGGCGGCGAGCAGACCGTCGTGCGTGCCGTGCTCCACGATCGAGCCGTGCTCCATCACGAGGATCGTGTCGGCGTCGCGGATGGTCGACAGACGGTGCGCGATCACGAACGAGGTCCGCCCGACGCGCAGGGCGTTCATCGCCTGCTGCACGAGCACCTCGGTGCGGGTGTCGACGGACGACGTCGCCTCGTCGAGAACCAGGATCGGCGGGTCCGCGAGGAACGCCCGCGCGATCGTCAGGAGCTGCTTCTCCCCCGCGCTGACGTTCGAGCCCTCGTCGTCGATGACCGTGTCGTAGCCGTCGGGCAGGGTGCGCACGAACCGGTCGACGTGGGTCGCCTGCGCGGCAGCGACCAGGTCGCCGTGCGAGACGTCGGTCGCGCCGTAGGCGATGTTGTCGGCGATCGTCCCGCCGAACAGCCAGGTGTCCTGGAGCACCATCCCGATCTGCGAGCGCAGGTCGTCGCGCGTCATGGCGGTCGTGTCGACCCCGTCGAGCGTGATGCGACCCGAGTCGAGCTCGTAGAACCGCATGAGCAGGTTGACGAGCGTCGTCTTGCCGGCACCCGTCGGACCGACGATCGCGACGGTCTGGCCGGGCTCCGCGACGATCGACAGGTGCTCGATGAGCGGCGTCTCGGGGTCGTAGCTGAACGAGACGTCCTCGAACGCGACCCGTCCGCGCACGGGCAGCTCGACGGCTGTCGGGACGGCGGGGTCGGGGCGCTGCTCCTCGGCGTCGAGCAGCTCGAACACCCGCTCGGCCGACGCGACGCCGGACTGGAGCAGGTTCATCATCGACGCGATCTGCGTGATCGGCTGCGTGAACTGCCGCGAGTACTGGATGAACGCCTGCACGTCACCGAGGGACAGCGTGCCCGACGCGACCTTGAGCCCGCCGACGACCGCCACGATGACGTAGTTGAGGTTCGCGATGAAACCCATCGCGGGCATGATGATCCCGGAGATGAACTGGGCCTTGAAGCTCGCGCCGTAGAGGTGGGCGTTCTCGGTGTGGAACGTCGCGACGGCCTCCCGCTGGCGCCCGAAGACCTTCACCAGTGCGTGCCCGGTGTACATCTCCTCGATGTGCGCGTTGAGCGTGCCGGTCCGGGCCCACTGCTCGACGAACTGCGGCTGCGAGCGCTTCGCGATGAGCATCGTCACGACGATGGACAGCGGCACGGTCACCAGGGCCACGACCGCAAGGATCGGCGAGATCCAGAACATCATCGCCAGCACGCCGACGACCGTGAGCAGCGAGGTGATGAGCTGCGAGAGGGTCTGCTGCAGGGTCTGGGCGATGTTGTCGATGTCGTTGGTGACACGGCTGAGCACCTCGCCGCGCCCCTGGCGGTCGAAGTAGCCGAGCGGCAGCCGCGACAGCTTGGCCTCGACGTCCTCGCGCATCCGGTAGGTGGTGCGCTGGACGACGCCGGTGGTCAGGCGCGCCTGGAGCCAGCCGAAGAGGAACGACCCGACGTAGACCGCGAGCACCGTCAGGACGATGGTGCGCAGGTGCGCGAAGTCGATGCCCACGCCGGGCACGACGTGCGTGCCGCTGAGCAGGTCGGCGTAGGTGTTCTGACCCTGCGCGCGCAGCGCCTCGATCGTCTGGTCCAGGCTGACCCCGACGGGCAGCCGCTTGCCGATGACCCCCTCGAAGATCACGTTGGTCGCCGCGCCGAGGATCTTCGGCCCGCTGACGACGAGGGCGACCGACGCCACGCCGAGGGCGATGATCGTGCCGAGACGCACGCGCTCCGGGCGCAGCACGCCCAGCAGTCGTCGGCTCGACCCGCGGAAGTCCATCGACTTCTCGCCCGGGACGCCCATGCTCATCGGGCCGTGACCCCGGCCTCCGGGCGGGCCCGCGGGACGTGCCGGTGCGGCCGGCTTGCTCTGCATGCTCATGCTGCCTCCTCCGCGGAGATCTGCGAGAAGACGATCTCGCGGTAGGTCGAGGACGACGCCATCAGCTCGCCGTGGGTGCCGGCTCCGACGACCTCACCGTCCTCGAGGACGACGATCTGGTCGGCGTGCCGGATGGTGGCGACGCGCTGGGCGACGATGACGACGGCGGCATCCCGGGTCTCCGGGACGAGCGCCGAGCGCAGTGCGGCGTCGGTCGCGAAGTCGAGCGCCGAGAACGAGTCGTCGAACAGGTAGATGCTCGGTCGGCGGACGAGCGCCCGCGCGATGGCCAGACGCTGACGCTGCCCGCCCGACACGTTGGTGCCCCCCTGGGAGATCGGCGCGTCGAGCCCCTCGGGCATGGCTTCGACGAACTCGCGGGCCTGGGCGACCTCGAGGGCGTGCCACAGCTCGTCGTCGGTGGCGTCGGTGCGTCCGTACCGCAGGTTGGACGCCACCGTGCCGCTGAACAGGTACGGCTTCTGCGGGACGAGCCCGATCGAGCTCCACAGGTCGTCCGGCTCGAGGTCGCGGACGTCGATCCCGTCGAGGAGCACGGCTCCCCCGGTGACGTCGAAGAGGCGGGGCACGAGGTTGACGAGCGTCGTCTTGCCCGAGCCGGTCGACCCGATCACCGCCGTGGTCTTCCCGGACTCGACGACGAGGTCGATGCCGCGCAGCACGGGCTCCTCGGCGCCGGGGTACCGGAACTCGACGTCGCGCAGCTCGAGGCGCCCACGGCGCGTCGCCGGGAGCGAGACCGGAGCAACCGGCGGGAGGACTGACGTCTGGGTGTCGAGCACCTCGCCGATGCGCTCCGCGGACACCATCGCGCGGGGGACCATCACGAACATCATCGAGGCCATCATGACCGCCATGAGGATGTACATGATGTAGCTGAGGAACGCCGTGAGCGCACCGATCTGCATCTGCCCGGAGTCGATCCGCTGGGCGCCGAACCACATGACGGAGATGCTCGACGCGTTCATGATGAGCATGACGACCGGGAACATGAGCGCCATGAGCCGCCCGACGCGCAGCGACGTCTCGAACAGGTCGGTGCTGGCGGCCGCGAACCGCTCGGACTCGCGCCGTTCGCGGACGAACGCGCGGATGACCCGGATGCCCGCGATCTGCTCCCGCAGGACCCGGTTGATCGCGTCGATCTTGGTCTGCATCACCCGGAAGTAGGGCACCATCCGGGACACGATCAGCGCCACGGCGACGCCGAGCACAGGCACGATGACGATCAGGAGCCGCGACAGCGCGACGTCCTCGCGCAGCGCCATGATGACGCCGCCGACGAGCATGATCGGTGCGGTCACCATCATCGTGAACGTGAACAGGATCACCATCTGCACCTGCTGCACGTCGTTCGTCGTGCGCGTGATGAGCGAGGGCGCCCCGAACTTGCCGACCTCCTGCGCCGAGAACTCCTGCACGTGCGAGAACAGGCCCTCGCGGAGATCGCGCCCGAGGGCCATCGCGGCGCGTGCGCCGAAGTAGACCGCGGTGATCGCGCAGGCGACCTGGACGAGGCTGACACCGAGCATCACGGCGCCGATCCGGACGATGTACGCGGTGTCACCGACCGCGACACCGTTGTCGATGATGTCGGCGTTCAGGCTTGGCAGGTAGAGCGTCGCGATCGTCTGGACGAGCTGGAGCAGGAGGACGGCGACGACGCCGGTCCGGTAGGGGGCCAGGTACTGCCGGAGCAGGCGGACGAGCATGGTCAGTTCTCCTCGGTGCGGACGCGAAGGCCGTCGAGCAGCAGGTCGACGACCTCCTCGGGGGTCAGGGGCACGGCCGAGCTCGGGACGCCTGGGCGGATGGTCGCCATGACGATCGCCGTCAGGAACCGTGCGCAGTCCTGCGGCGAACGGCGCACCTCGGCGGCGTGCGGCGCGAAGACGGCCGCCATCGCGTCGGCGATCAGGTCCATGGGATGCGGGCGGTCACGACCGTGACCGTGGCCGTGCGGGGAGGCCGCGGGCGGGCCGCCGGGACGGTCTGGCTCTGCGGCGAGGACCTGGTGCGCGACGACGAAGATCGAGGTGATCCTCTGGCCGCGCACCTGCAGGACGGTGACTGCGCGCACGAGCACCTCGTGCAGGCTCGAGCCGGAGGCCGTCGCGGCCAGCTCAGCGAGCTCGTCGAGCAGCTGCGCCGGGTCGAGGACCTGGGCGACCGCGGCGCGGACGAGCTCCTGCTTGTCGGCGAAGACCCTGAACAGGGTGCCCTCGGCGACGCCGGCGGCAGCCGCCAGCTCGCGGGTCGTCACATCCCTGCCGCGCTCGAGCAGGAGGGGGACCGTGGCCGCGAGGATCGACGCTCGCCGTTCCTCGGGGCTCATCGGCGCGGCCCGGCCAGCACGCGTCGACGTGGGTGTGTTCACTCGGAGGAGCCTAACTGAGTGAGGACTCACTCACAAGTCGCCCCCGGCGGTGCGCTCGGACGAACGCACCGCCGGGACGGCTCAGGCGGGGTTGACCGTCGGCGGCACGTCCTCCTCGCCCGGGACCTGGGGCTCCGGGGCCGGACGGGTCGGGTGCTCCGACCGGTGCGACGGGCTGCCGGCAGCCCCCGGTCGCTGCCCGAGCTCGGCGGTCGGGTCGAACGGACGACCGCTCAACGTGCCCGCGCTCGTGGCGTCAGCCGTCGCGAGGGCGGACTGCCGCCGCGCCTCGGCCAACGCCTCGGCCGGGTCGGTCAGGGCGACCGGCGGCAGGTCGATGCCGAGCGGAGAGGTCCCCGCCGGACGAGCAGGCGCCGCTGTGCCGTCCGGCTGACCGGTGAACGACCCCGCGAAGCCCTGCGTGAGCTGGGACAAGGCACCGGTGAGCTCGGACGGGATGATCCAGACCTTGTTCGCCGGGCTGGCCGCGAGCTTGGGCAGGATCTGCAGGTACTGGTACGCGAGCAGCTTCGGGTCGGCGTCCCCGCGGTGCACGGCGTCGAAGACCTGCAGGATCGCGCGAGCCTCACCCTCGGCGGTGAGGATCGCCGCCTGAGCAGAACCCTCGGCCCGCAGGATCGCGCCCTGCTTGTCGCCTTCGGCCGTGAGGATCTGCGACTGCTTGACACCCTCGGCCGTGAGGATCGCGGCACGACGGTCGCGCTCGGCACGCATCTGCTGCTCCATCGAGCCCTGGATGCTGGCGGGCGGGTCGATCGACTTGAGCTCGACCCGGTTGACCCGGATGCCCCACTTGCCGGTCGCCTCGTCGAGGACACCGCGGAGCTGGCCGTTGATCTGGTCACGGCTGGTGAGCGTCTGCTCGAGGTCCATCGACCCGATGACGTTACGCAGCGTGGTGACCGTGAGCTGCTCGATTCCGATGATGTAGTTGAAGATCTCGTAGACGGCCGACTTCGGCTCGGTCACCTGGAAGTAGATGACCGTGTCGATGCTCACGACGAGGTTGTCGGACGTGATCACGGGCTGCGGCGGGAACGACACGACCTGCTCGCGCAGGTCGACGCCCGCACGAACCCGGTCGACGAACGGGATCAGCAGGTGCAGACCGGCGTCAAGCGTGCGCGAGTACCGGCCCAGTCGCTCGATGATGAGGGCGGTGGCCTGCGGGACGATCCGCACGGCCCGGACGAGCACGATGACGACGAAGAGGATGACGAGCGCCAGGACGATGTACCCGGGTTGATCCATGTGTTCTCCTCGGTGTGACCGTCCGAGGGCTCTCGCACGGTGAGTTCAGGCGCGGTCAGGTCGACCGCGTGGTCAGCCAGTGGTCGGCCGAGCAGATCCGTTCGCGGCGTTCACGATGGCCGTCGCGCCCTCGATCCGGACGACGCGCACCTCGGTACCCGGCGTGAACGCGTCGCCCTCGTGCTCGGCCCGCGCCGACCACACCTCGCCCCCGAGCTTCACGCGGCCACCGCCCTCCGTCGTGGTCGACAGGACCACGGCCTCACGAGCGACGAGGGCCGCGGCGTTGGTCTCGACGAGGGGCACCCGGAGGCGCAGCCGACGCAGCAGCCAGGGCCGGAGCGCGAACAGCAGCAGCATCGACACCACGACGGCGACGCCGATCTGCACCGGCATGGTGGCGCCCAGCGCACTCGCGACCGCGCCGGCGAGCGCTCCGCCGGCGAACATGAGGAAGACCAGCTGGACCGACACGATCTCGGCGATCCCGAGCAGCAACGCGCCGCCCACCCACCACAGCCAACCGCTCATGTCGACCTCCAGGTCATGGCGGGCGCACCGTCGCATCGATGCGCGGCTCACCCGTCACAACCGATCCTAGGTGGTCGCTTTGCCGTTCCGTGGGGTCTTGGGTGAACGTTCGCTAGCGGGACGCGCGTGCGGTCCAGCGGTCACCGACGCGCTCGACGACGAGATCGAGGCCGAAGGCTCCGGACAGGTTCTCGGCCGTCAACGTCTCGTCGAGGGGCCCGGCGGCGTGCACGCGACCCGAGCGCAGCAGCAGCAGATGGGTGAAGCCCGGGGGGATCTCCTCGACGTGGTGCGTGACGAGAACGAGAACAGGCGACCGGCGGTCACCAGCGAGCTCGGCGAGAGCTCCGACGAGCTCCTCGCGTCCGGCCAGGTCGAGGCCGGCGGCAGGCTCGTCGAGCAGCAACAGCTCGGGGTCGCTCATGAGCGAGCGCGCGATCTGCGCGCGCTTGCGCTCGCCCTCGCTCAGGGTCCCGAACCGGCGTTCGGCCAGGTCGGTCACGCCGAAGGCCGCCATGAGGTCCGCAGCGCGGGTCTCGTCGGGCTCCTCATAGGCCTCCCGCCACCGGCCGGTGACCCCGTAGGCCGCGGTGAGGATCACATCGCGCACGGTCTCCCCCGGCGGGATCCTGTCGGCGAGGGACGCGCTCGACAGGCCGATCCGCGGCCGGAGCTCGAAGACGTCGACGCGACCGAGCCGCGATCCGAGCAGGTCGGCCGAGCCCGACGACGGCTGCATCCGCCCGGCGGCGACCTGGAGCAACGTCGTCTTGCCGGCGCCGTTCGGGCCCAGCACGACCCAGCGCTCACCCTCACCGACGTGCCAGGTGAGTCCGTCGAGGATGGTGGCGGTCCCCCGCCGGATGGTCACGCCCTGCAGGTCGAGCACGTCGGTCATGGGCACAGACCCTAGCCGCCGTGGGCCGACGCGGTCCGTCCGCGACGCGCGTCGTAGTTTGGAGCCATGGACTCACCCGACCTCGACCTGCCGCGGTCGGTCGCGCTCGCGCTCTGGCTCCAGGACCTCGGTCCGGCCAGCGCCGCCGACCCCGCGCCGGTCGCCCGGCTCGTCTCCGCCGTGCAGGGCGACGACGAGCCGCACGCCGTCGTCTCTGCGCCTGACACGGCCGAGCTCGGTTCGACCCTCGCCGAGCTGGTGGACGTCTGGGCGGGCGGCGCCCGCATCGTCGCAGCGGCCCTGCCCGCGCCGGGCGACCCCGCAGGTGTCCCCGCAGCCATCGGTCAGCTCGCGGCGGCGGCCGGCGAGTGCCTGCTCGTGGCGACCGGGGCAAGGTCCTACGCGGCGATCCCCAGGGTCGAGGAGTTCGGGAGCGTGTACGAGCCGGGCCACCTGGTGCGCTGGGAGGTCGTGACCGTCCCCGAGTGGCAGACGGGGCTCATCGGCCAGGTCGGCTCGCTCGCCGACGCGGAACGGGACCTGCGCACGGCGCTCACGCAGGCGACGCGAGCCCTCGCCGCGCTCGACGTCGCCCGCTGGCGACCCGACGCGGCGGAGGCGATCGCGTCGCTGCGCAGCGACGGCAACCCGGGATGGCGGCTGCCCCGAGGGGTCGACGCACGTCGCGTGCGCGTGCTGGCGAGCGCCGCTCGGCTGCGCGCGATCGTCGCGCTGGCGACGGCGGACGACGGCGGCGCCGTCAACCTGTGGCAGGCGGACCAGCGCTCGACGGCGCTGCGTGAGGTCGACCGGGCCGCGCGCCGGGCCATGTCGGCCGCGACGCTGCCCGCCCCCGACCCGGACGGGCGTGGCGGGTCGAGCGACTAGTCCCCGAGCACCGACCGGTAGACCTCGAGCGTCC
This sequence comes from Cellulomonas sp. WB94, assembly GCF_003115775.1. Lineage (NCBI taxonomy): Bacteria > Bacillati > Actinomycetota > Actinomycetes > Micrococcales > Cellulomonadaceae > Cellulomonas > Cellulomonas sp. WB94. The sequence continues at coordinate 25,300 of NZ_QEES01000006.1, read as the reverse complement.
GCTGCCCGATCGCGTCCCACGAGAAGTGGTCCTCGACGCGGCGCCGTGCGGCCGCACCCATGACCGCCGCCCGCGCCGGGTCGGTCGACAGCTCGATGAGCGCGGCCGCGAGGTCGTCGACGAACCGGTCGGGGTCGAGCGGCGTGCCGGTGCCGTCCTGCACCTGGTCGATCGGCACGAGGAGCCCGGTCACGCCGTCGTCCACGACCTCGGGTATCCCACCGGTCGCCGAGCCGACGACCGGCAGGCCGACCGCCATGGCCTCGAGGTTGACGATGCCCAGGGGCTCGTACACGGATGGGCACGCGAACACCGTGCCGCTCGCGAGGACGGCCACGAGGTCCTCGCGCGGCAGCATGCGCTCGATCCACACGACACCGTCACGCCGTGCACGGAGCGCCTCGACGAGCGCGCTGACCTCAGCGGCGATAGCCGGGGTGTCGGGGGCGCCGGCGCACAGGACCAGCTGGACGTCGGCGGGGAGCTGCTCGGCCGCGCGCAGGAAGTACGGCAGGCCCTTCTGCCGGGTGATGCGGCCGACGAACACCACCGACGGCCGGTCCGGGTCGATGCCGAGCCCGCGGACCACCGCGTCGGCGCGCGCGAGCGCGGCCTCACCGGTCGGGCGCCGCCACCCGTCGAGGTCGATGCCGTTGTGCACGACGTGCACACGCTCAGGGTCGACGGCCGGGTAGCTCCGCAGGATGTCGGTGCGCATGCCGGCGCTCACGGCGATCACGCCCGCGGCGCCCTCGTACGCCGTCTTCTCGGCCCAGCTCGACAGGGCGTAGCCACCGCCGAGCTGCTCGGCCTTCCACGGCCGCAGCGGCTCGAGGCTGTGCGCCGAGACGACGTGCGGGATGCCGTGCAGCAGCCCGGCGAGGTGACCGCCGAGGTTCGCGTACCAGGTGTGCGAGTGCACGAGGTCCGTGCCTGACACCCCGTCGGCCATCAGAAGGTCCACACCGAACGTCGCGAGCGCAGCGTTGGCACCACCGAGCGTGCCGGGGACGTCGTAGCCCGTCACGCCGGCCTCGTCGCGCGGACCGTCGAAGCAGTGCACGCGGACGTCGATGCTCCGTCGCAGCACGGCGGCGAGCTCCGTGACGTGCACACCGGCACCGCCGTACACGTGGGGCGGGTACTCCCGGGTCAACAGATCGACGCGCACGTTCGCTCCCTCATCCCGGCCCGGCCACACCGGTCCATCAGGCGACACGCTAGCGCGTGGCGAGCCGCATATCGCGTCGGGCACCCCGGTGGCTTAGGGTCGTGCCATGGCAGCGCCGCGTGTCCTGGCAATCGTCCTCGCAGGTGGGGAAGGCAAGCGGCTCATGCCGCTCACGGCGCACCGGGCCAAGCCCGCGGTGCCGTTCGGGGGATCTACCGGTTGGTGGACTTCGCCCTGTCGAACCTCGTGAACTCGCGTTACCTGCACATCATCGTGCTGACGCAGTACAAGTCGCACAGCCTCGACCGGCACGTCTCCAAGACGTGGCGCATGTCGACGCTGCTCGGCAACTACGTCGCCCCCGTGCCCGCGCAGCAGCGGGTCGGCAAGCACTGGTACCTGGGCAGCGCCGACGCGATCTACCAGTGCCTCAACATCATCGACGACGAGCGGCCCGACATCGTCGTCGTCGTCGGTGCAGACCACGTGTACCGCATGGACTTCTCCCAGATGGTGGACCAGCACGTCGAGACGGGTGCTGAGCTCACGGTCGCCGGGATCCGGCAGCCGATCGCCATGGCCGACCAGTTCGGCGTCATCGAGACGGTCCCGGGCGACCCGACCCGCATCGCCGCGTTCCGCGAGAAGCCGACCGACCCCGTGGGCCTCGCGGACTCCCCCGGCGAGATCCTGGCCTCGATGGGCAACTACGTCATCAACACCGACGCGCTCGTCGACGCCGTGACACGGGACGCCGAGAACCCGACGTCCCGGCACGACATGGGCGGCGACCTCGTCCCCGCGTTCGTCGAGCGAGGCACCGCGGCGGTCTATGACTTCATCCGCAACGACGTGCCCGGGTCGACCCCTCGCGACCGGGACTACTGGCGCGACGTCGGCACGATCGACTCGTACTTCGACGCGAACCAGGACCTCATCTCGATCGAGCCTGTCTTCAACCTCTACAACGACCAGTGGCCGGTGTACACGGGCTACACCGGGCTGCCTCCCGCCAAGTTCGTGCACGCCGGTGCCGGTCGCCTCGGCCACGCCGCCGACTCGATCGTCTCCCCCGGCGTGCTCGTCTCCGGCGCGACAGTCTCCGGATCGATCCTGTCCCCCGGGACGTACCTGCACTCGTGGGCGCAGGTCACGGACTCGGTCCTCATGGACGGCGTCCAGGTCAACCGCTACGCGCAGGTGCACCGCGCGATCCTCGACAAGAACGTCATCGTCCCCGAGCGGGCGGGCGTCGGCCTGGACCGCGAGCACGACCTGGCGCGGGGCTTCACGGTGACCGAGTCGGGCATCACGGTCGTCCCGAAGGGGACGGTCATCGAACCCTGAACGGTCGCCGCGCCCACCGCGTCGGAGCACTACCCTCACCTGCGTGACCCCGTTGCCCCCTGGCCTGGACGACCGACGCCTCGTCGTGCTGGACGTCGACTCGACCCTCATCACGGCCGAGGTCATCGAGCTCCTTGCTGCGCACGCGGGCTCGCGTGCCGAGGTCGCCGACATCACCGAGCGCGCGATGCGGGGCGAGCTGGACTTCGCCGCGTCGCTGCACGCCCGGGTCGCGACGCTGGCCGGCCTACCGGTGAGCGTCTTCCCGGACGTCCTGGCCGAGGTGACCCTGACCCCGGGTGCCGAGGAGCTGCTCGCTGAGCTCGCGAGGCGTGGGTGGCCCGTCGCGCTCGTGTCGGGCGGCTTCCTCGAGGTCGTCGGGCCGCTCGCGGATCGGCTGGGCGTCACGCGCTACCGCGCGAACGGGCTCGAGGTCGTGGGCGGTGTGCTCACCGGTCGCGTCCGGGGTCCGGTCGTCGACCGGGCCGGGAAGGCCGAAGCCCTGCGGAGCTTCGCGGCGGACGACGCGATCCCGCTGGAACGCACGATCGCGATCGGCGACGGGGCGAACGACGTCGACATGCTCGCTGTCGCCGGGTTCGGGATCGCGTTCAACGCCAAGCCGGTCCTGGCCGATCGCGCCGACGCAGCCGTGCAAGGCCGGCTCGACGACGTGCTCGCGCTCGCTCCGTTCCGCACGGCGTCCGGCACCTAGCCCCCCGCTGGACGTCGTGCGCCGCCCTCTCAGGCCGGCGTCACGAGCCGGAGCAGCCGCGCCCCGTCGGGCTCGAGCAGCGCCCAGTCGACGTCCGTCTCGAGGACGGAGTAGCTGCCGGTCGGCATCCCGACGCGCACCCGCGCCACGCACGGCTCGTCCGACCCCGGTCCGGCCAGTGTCGCTGCGGCCTCAGAGACCGTGGGCTCGTGGCCGACGACCAGGACGGTGCGGACGTCCGCCGGCACCGCACGGACGACGTCCAGCAACGCCCGGACCCCGGCTGAGTACAGCGTGTCGCTGAGCTCCACCGTCGGCTGCGTGCCGAGCGACGAGCGCACGAGGTCCCAGGTCTGACGGGTCCGCAGCGACGACGAGCAGAGCACGAGCTCGGGGATCACCCCGGCGGTCCGCAGCGTGGCCCCGACCCCGGTCGCCTGGCGGCGACCGACGAGCGACAACGGACGCAGGTGGTCGGCGAGGTCGCCCCCGTGCTCCGCCTTGGCATGACGGAGCAGGACGATACGGCGCGAGGCGCTGAGGTCTTCCACGCCCCTAGAGTCGCATCGCTCGGGCTCCCGCGTCACGCGGACGAGCCGACTCAGCGCTGAGTCGCCCTGGGGATCTTCGGCCGCACCGACGAGTCGTCAGTGGCCCATGCCAAGGCCACCGTCGACGGGGATCACCGCGCCGCTGATGTAGCCGGCGTCCGCGGACGCGAGGAACTGGACGGCAGCGGCGACCTCGTCGGGCAGCGCGAACCGCGCGAGCGGGATCGCGGCGCGGTACGCGTCCTGACGTGCCTCAGGCAGCTCGGCGGTCATCGCCGTCTCGACGAAGCCCGGCGCCACGACGTTCGCGGTGATGCCGCGCCCGCCCAGCTCGCGCGTGAGCGAGCGAGCCATGCCGACGAGCCCGGCCTTCGACGCCGAGTAGTTGACCTGGCCGGGCGATCCGTACAGCCCGACGACCGACGAGATGAGGATGATGCGTCCGCGACGGAGGCGGATCATGCCCTTGGACGCACGACGCACGACCCGGAACGCACCCGTGAGGTTGACGTCGATGACATCCTCGAACTCCTCGTCGGTCATCCGCAGGACGAGCTGGTCGCGCGTGATGCCGGCATTCGCGACGAGGACCTCGACGGGTCCGTGCTCGGCCTCGATGGCGCTGAACGCCGCGTCGACGGACGCCGAGTCGCGCACGTCGCCGATCGCGCCGAAGACTCCGTCCGGCAGGTTCCCGCTGCGGTAGATCGTCGCGACCCTGTCGCCTGCCGCGACGAAACGCTCGGCGATCGCCCGGCCGATCCCCCGGTTCGCCCCGGTGACGAGCACGCTTCGTGGTGCGGGTCCACCCGCTGTGATGTCTGGCACGAGAACCGACGCTATCCGACCGAAGGCACTGGGCGCCGCGCGACGGACCTCACGCTCGGACCCTCGAGTTGTCCGGTGAGCACAACGGCGCACAGCCGCCGGCCGGAACGAGCGCCGGATCGACCACAGCATGCCGGTCTAGGATCGGGAGGTGAGAAGGAAGCGACCGGGCGCCGGCGAGGTGCACCGGATCACGACCGCCGCCGACCCTCTGGCCGACGACATCGCGCGGCGCACCCGCCGATACCTCGTCCAGATGGGTGTCCGGGTCGTGTGCTTCCTCCTCGTCGTCATCCTGTGGAACCGGATGCCCGTGTGGCTGTCGGTCATCCTGCTCGTCGCCGCCGTCGTCCTGCCCTACATCGCGGTCATCCTCGCGAATGCCGGCCGCGAACGGCGCGACGACGCAGTGGAGGTCGTCGACACCCGCACCCTCGGACCCGGCACGGGTACCGGTCAGCTCGATGGAGGCAAGCGATGACCCTGTCCGTTCCCACACCGGACGCCGTCCGGGACCTCGTCTGCAGCGCGCGCGGCTGCCGCGAGGAAGCCACCTGGGGTCTGCTCTGGAACAACCCGAAGCTGCACACCGCCGAGCGCCGCAAGGTCTGGCTCGCGTGCGACGGCCACCGCGCGCAGCTCGAGGAGTTCCTCGGCGCCCGTTCGTTCCTGCGGGACGTCGTCCCCGCGAGCGAGCTGCCCGGGGCCGACCTTCCGGCGGACGGCCTGCCTGCCGACGCTCTCCCCGCGGCCGACGGATGATGAAGCCGCACGTGCGGCGCGCCGTGTCGCTCCTGCTGCTCGCACTCGCCCTCGGCGTCACCTGCACGTTCCTGGGACGGTGGCAGTGGAACCGGCATGTCGCCCGTGACGCGCAGATCCGGCTCATCGAGGACAACTACTCGGCTGAGCCCGTCCCCCTGTCCGCGCTGGTCGCGACGCCGGGCGAGGCGCTGCCCGCCGACGCGGTGTGGCGCCAGGTGACCGTGACGGGTCGCTACGAGGCCGACGCGACCGTGCTGCTCCGCAACAGGCCGATCGGCGGCATGGCCGGCTACCACGTCCTCGTCCCGTTCGTCGTCGCCGACGGGGGCGAGGCCGGAGCGGTGCTGGTCGTGGACCGGGGATGGGTCCCGACGGGCGAGAACGGCAGCGAGGTCGCCCAGGTCCCGGCGCCTCCGACGGGCACGGCGACGGTGACCGTGCGCCTGCGCCGCGGTGAGGCGCAGTCGCCGCGGTCCGCACCGGCCGGTCAGGTCCAGGCGATCTCGGTCGCCCAGGTCCTCGAGGCCGGCGACGCCGTCCCGGCGACGGGCTCCCCCGGCGCCTACGAGGTCTACGCCGAGATGGCGGCCGAGGACCCTGCACCCGACCACGCGCTGGGCACGCTGCCGACGCCCAGCACCGACCCCGGCTCGCACCTGTCGTACGCATTCCAGTGGTGGACCTTCGCCCTGGGGTCGCTCGTCGGCTTCACGGCCATGGCACGCCGCGAGCTGGTGGACGGGTCAGGCGCAGGCCCGGCGGCCCGACCCGAGCGGCGTCGCAGGTCACCGAGCGCCGAGGACGAAGAGGACGCGCTCGTCGACTCCCAGCTCGGCTGACGGAGGTTGCGCCCCGCGGTGGGTCAGGCCAGCGAGATGAGGTCCAGGTAGTCCGAGCTCCAGTGGTCCTCGTCGCCGTCGGGCAGCAGGACGACGCGCTCGGGGTTGAGCGCCTCGACCGCACCCTCGTCGTGGCTCACCAGCACGACCGCGCCGGCGTAGCTGCGCAGCGCACCGAGGATCTCCGCGCGGCTCGCCGGGTCCAGGTTGTTCGTGGGCTCGTCGAGCAGCAGGACGTTGGCCGACGACACGACCAGCGCCGCCAGGGCGAGCCGGGTCTTCTCGCCACCCGACAGCACGTGCGCGGGCTTGTCGGCGTCGTCGCCCGAGAACAGGAAGGACCCGAGCACCGAGCGCACCTGGGTGTCGGTGAGGTCCGGGGCGGAGCTGCGCAGGTTCTCCAGGACGGTCCGGTCGAGGTCGAGCGTCTCGTGCTCCTGCGCGTAGTACCCGAGCTTGAGCCCGTGACCGGCGTGCACCTCCCCGGTGTCCGGGGCGTCGATCCCGGCGAGCATGCGCAGCAGGGTGGTCTTGCCTGCGCCGTTGAGCCCGAGCACCACCACGCGGCTGCCCCGGTCGATCGCCAGGTCGACGTCGGTGAAGACCTCCTGGGAGCCGTACGACTTCGACAGCCCGGTCGCGGTGAGCGGAGTCTTGCCGCACGGTGCCGGGTCGGGGAACCGCAGATGGGCGACCTTGTCCGCCGCCCGCACGTCGTCGAGCGAGGACAGCATGCGCTGGGCCCGCCGGGCCATGTTCTGGGCCGCGACCGCCTTCGTGGCCTTCGCGCGCATCTTGTCGGCCTGCAGCAGCAGGACCGCGGCCTTCTTCTCGGTGTTGGCTCGCTCGCGCTTGCGCCGCTTCTCGTCCGTCTCGCGCTGCACGAGGTAGGCCGCGTACCCCAGGTTGTACTGGTCGAGCTCGGCCCGGTTGGCGTCGAGGTAGAACACCTTGTTCACGGTCGCCCGCAGCAGCTCGACGTCGTGGCTGATCACGATGAACCCACCCGCGTACGTCCGCAGGTAGTCGCGCAGCCAGAGGATCGAGTCACCGTCGAGGTGGTTGGTGGGCTCGTCGAGCAGGAGCGTGTCGACACCCGAGAAGAGGATCCGAGCGAGCTCGACGCGTCGACGCTGGCCGCCCGAGAGCGTCCCGAGCGTCTGACCGAGCACGCGGTCGTCCAGGCCCAGGTTCGAGGTGATGCGGTGCGCCTCGCTCTCGGCCGCGTACCCACCCGCGGCAGAGAACCGCGCCTCGAGCCGCGAGTAGCGCTCCATCGCGGCGTCGCGGGTGTCGTCGATCGCGCTCGCCATGGCGCCCTCGGTCTCACGCATGGCGTTGACGATCTCGTCGAGGCCGCGGGCGGACAGCACCCGGTCCATCGCGAGCATCGCGAGGTCGCCCGAGGTCGTGTCCTGCGGGAGGTAGCCGACGTCGCCGGACCGCGTGATCTGGCCGCCGGTCGGCAGGGTCTCCCCCGCGAGCGTCTTCGTCAGGGTCGTCTTGCCCGCACCGTTGCGCCCGACGAGACCGATCCGGTCACCCGCCGCGATGCGGAAGGTCGCCTCCTCCAGCAGCACGCGCGCGCCGACGCGCAGCTCGATGGCATGGGCAGTGATCACTAGGTGTCCCTCCGGGGTCGGCGAACCGCCGACTGCGGTTTCCTCCGAACGCCACGCGCCACCGTTGGGCGCGGGCACAAACGCGCCCCAGTCTACGACCGGCTAGCGTTGCAGACGGCCGCAGGCCCGCAACACAGTCATTTCGGGCGCCGTGCCGGGCCCTCCACCGACGTGCCACAGCCCCTGGGAGCTCCGATGCCCGACGCACCTGACAGCTCGAACCCCGCCCTCGGACTGGGTGGCGCCATCGCGCCCGCGGTCCCCGTGACCCGGTCCTCGGCGGCCACCGACGTCGCGCTCGTCGCGACGTTCGCGGCCTTCATCGCGGTGTGCGCGATCCTGCCCGCGATCCCCGTCCCCGGCAGCGCCGTGCCCATCACGCTGCAGACGTTCGGCGTCATGCTCGCGGGGCTCGTCCTCGGCGCACGGCGTGGGGCCCTGGCCGCCCTGCTGTACCTCGCCGTGGGGGCCGCGGGACTCCCGGTCTTCTCGGGCGGTGCCGGTGGGGTGGGCGTCTTCGCAGGCCTGTCGGCCGGCTACCTGCTCGCGTTCCCGCTGGCTGCCGCGCTCGCGGGGTACCTCGCAACGCGTGCCGGCGGCCTGCGTCCCTCGGTGCGGTACGTGGCCCTGTTCGCCTCGGCCACCGCCGCGAGCCTCCTGCTGATCCACCCGATCGGCATCGCGGTCATGGGCTGGCGTGGCGGCCTGTCCGCCTCGGAGGCCCTCGTCGCAGGGTCGCGCTACATCCCGGGCGACCTGATCAAGAACCTCCTCGCCGCACTGGTCGCGAGCGCGGTGCTCCGGGCGTTCCCGGACATGGTCCGGCGCCGTCCCTGACACGGCCCTTCATGATCGAGCTCGACGCCGTCACGGTCACCGCCTACGCCCCGCACGCCGGCGGTGGCGCTGGCCCGACGAGTCACGTCGTGACCCTGCTCGGTCCGGTGACGTGCCGGCTCGCTGAACGGCGGATCGCCGTCATCGGGGCGAACGGGTCGGGCAAGTCGACGCTCGCGCGGCTCGTGAACGGTCTCGTCCTGCCGTCGTCGGGCACGGTCAGGGTCGACGGGCTCGACACCGCCCGAGACGGACGAGCGGTCCGGAGCCGGGTCGGCTTCGTCTTCACCGACCCCGACGCCCAGCTCGTCATGCCGACCGCCGTCGAGGACGTCGCGCTGTCCCTGCGCCGGCTCGGGCTGCCGACCGCGGAGCGTGCCGAGCGTGCCCACGAGATCCTCGCCAGGTTCGGCCTCGCAGGTCGCGGCGACGTCCCGGTCCATGCGCTCTCAGGCGGCCAGAAGCAGCTGCTCGCTCTGGCCGGCGTCCTCGCGACCGAGCCGGCGGTCCTCGTGTGCGACGAGCCGACGACCCTGCTCGACCTGCGCTGGCGCAGGGTCGTCGACGACCTGCTCGACGGGCTCGACCAGCAGGTGCTCCAGGTCACGCACGACCTGGACGCCGCCGCCCGGTCCGACCGGGTCCTCGTCGTCGACGCGGGCGCTGTGGTGTTCGACGGCGACCCGGTCGACGCCGTCGAGGCCTACCGCGCGTTGATGGCGCCACGGGTGTCGCCGTGAGCCGCCCGGCGCGCCCGACGCAGCGCAGCCCGTGGGCCGGGCCGCTCGGGCTGTACCGCCCAGGCACGACGGTGCTGCACCGGGCCCGTCCGGGGGCCAAGCTCGGCGGGCTCGCCACGCTGGGGGCCCTGGTCGTCGTCCTGCGGGGACCAGGGAGCGCAGCAGCCCTGCTCGTCGCCGTGCTCGGCGCCGCCGCGATCGGTCGGCTCCCGCTGTGGTCGACGGTTCGCAGCACTCTCCCGGTGCTGCTCACGGCGACGCTGCTCGGCGGCTACCAGTGGTGGGCGCGCGGCTGGCAGGTCGGCGCGGAGGTCGCCGTCGACCTCGTGACCCTCGTCCTCGCGGCCACCGTCGTGACGGCGACCACGCCGGCCGACCGCATGCTCGACGCGCTCGGGACCGCCGCCCGGCCGCTGCGTCACGTCGGGCTGCCGCCCGAGACCGTTGCCCTCGCCGTCGGGATCATGCTCCGCGCGATCCCGGCGCTGCTGGAGACGTTCACCGAGACCCGCGACGCCGCACGCGCCCGCGGGCTCGACCGGTCTCCGCGTGCACTGCTCGTCCCGGCCGCGGTCCGCACCGTGGCGCGCGCCCGGGCGACCGGCGACGCGCTGGCTGCGCGCGGACTCGCCGACTGAGCCTCGCTCTGGAGTCCAACCCCGCACGCCGTGCGGACTGCGCGGCCAGGACGTACTTTGACCGACATGACTTTCACCGAGGGTGGCAGCTTCGAGGGCGGCCGTGTCAAGACCAGTCGTGGCAGGCGTGGAGCCGCAGCGGGCGGCGGGGTGGGCCTGCTCGCCATCGCGGTCTACGTGATCTCGCAGCTGACCGGGGTGAACCTCACACCCGTCGTCGACGCCGTTCAGGGCGGCGCGCCGGGCGCCGTCCAGGCGACGGAGAGCACCCTGGGGACATGCAGCGCGGCGGAGGCGAACTCCCAGCGGGACTGCCGCCTGTCCGCGACGGTGTATGCGCTCGACACGTACTGGGCCGAGACGCTGCCCGCGAACAACCTCACGTTCTCGCAGCCGGACGTCTGGAGCTTCGAGTCCGCGATGGAGACGGGCTGCGGGACCGCGTCCGCTTCGACGGGCCCGTTCTACTGCCCTCCTGACAAGGCCATCTACATCGACCTCGGCTTCTACGACCTGTTGCAGAGCCAGTACGGGGCATCGGGTGGCGCGCTCGCCGAGATGTACGTCGTGGCGCACGAGTACGGGCACCACATCCAGCAGATCACCGGCGTCATGGACCAGGCGAACCGCCAGGGCACGGGGGCCGACTCCGACTCCGTGAAGACCGAGCTGCAGGCCGACTGCTATGCGGGCCTGTGGACCGGCCATGCCGCGACCGTCGTCGACCCGAAGACCGGTGTGACCTTCCTCAACCCGATCACCCAGACCGAGCTGTCCGACGCGCTGTCCGCCGCGCAGGCCGTCGGCGACGACCACATCCAGCAGCAGTCGAGCGGCGGCGTGAACCCCGACACCTGGACGCACGGGTCGAGCGAGGAGCGTCAGCGCTGGTTCATGACCGGGTACACCGAGGGCACGATCACGGCGTGCGACACGTTCAGCGCAGCGAGCCTCTGACCGCGGACAGCCGCTGAGGCCGACCAGCTGACTGACGCCAGGTCCGGCGTCAGATGTTGAAGCCGAGCGCCCGCATCTGCTCGCGCCCGTCGGGCGTGATCTTCTCGGGGCCCCACGGCGGCATCCACACCCAGTTGATGCGGAACCCGTCGACGAGGCCCTCGAGCGACATGCCGGCCTGGTCCTCGATGACATCCGTGAGCGGGCAGGCCGCCGACGTCAGGGTCATGTCGATGACGGCATGGTTCTGCTGGTCGACCATGACGCCGTAGACGAGGCCCAGGTCGACGACGTTGATGCCGAGCTCGGGGTCGATGACGTCGTGGAGGGCTTCCTCAACGTCAGCGGCTGTGGTCGGCGACGGGTTCGCAGGCGCGGCACCCGGGGTCGTGGTGGTCATGCGTCCTCCTGTGGGGTGCCCGGCGACGTCGCGCCGGTCTTGATGAGGGCATCGGTCAGCGCGGCCCAGCCGAGCAGCGCGCACTTGATCCGGGCGGGGTACTTCGCGACGCCGGTGAAGGCCGTCGCGTCGCCGAGCAGCTCCTCGGCGTCGTCGTCGAGACCGAGGCCGCGCGCGTTCATCAGCGCGCGGAACGTGCCGGCGAGCCGGTCGACCTCGTCGAGGTCGGCGCCGACGACGAGGTCGTGGAGCACCGAGAGGGAGGCCTGCGAGATGCTGCAGCCCTGCCCGTCCCAGCTGACGTCCCGGACAACCGGCCGGCCCGCGTCGTCGAGCTCGACCCGGAGCGTGACCTCGTCGCCGCACGTGGGGTTGATCTGGTGCGACTCGCCCGCGAGCAGGCCGAGCGGCTGCAGCCCGCGGCCGTGCGGCTCGCGGGCATGGTCGAGGATGACCTGCTGGTAGAGCTGTTCCATCGCGTCGATGCTCATCGCCCGTCCTTCTGACCCGCCGCAGCGACCGGTACGCCGCTCACTCCGAAGAACGCTCGGACACCCGCCAGTGCTTCCCGGAAGACCTCGACCTCGTCGAGGGTCGTGTAGACGCCCGCCGACGCGCGAGCCGACGCAGCGACGCCCAGGCGCCGGTGCAGGGGCTGGGCGCAGTGGTGGCCGACGCGCACCGCGACGCCCGCGGCGTCGAGCACCTGGCCGACGTCGTGCGCGTGCACGCCGTCCACGACGAACGACACGGTCGCGAGCCGGTCGACGGTATCGGTCGGTCCGAGGACGCGCACCCCGGGGACCGACGCGACGGCGGCGAGCAGCGCGGCCGCGATCTCCGCCTCGTGGCCCGCGACCGCAGGCATGCCGAGCTCGTCGAGGTAGCTCGCCGCGGCGCCCATCGCCACCGCCTGCGAGACCATCTGCGTGCCCGCCTCGAACCGCTGGGGCGGCGGCGCATAGGTCGTGTACTCCATCGTGACGACCTCGACCATCGATCCCCCGGTCGTGACCGGCGGCATGGCCTCGAGCAGCTCGCGCCGCCCGTAGAGCGCGCCGACACCGGTGGGGGCGAGCATCTTGTGCCCCGAGAACGCCGCGAAGTCGACGCCGAGCGCGTGCAGGTCGACCGGCAGGTGCGGGACGCTCTGGCAGGCGTCGAGCACGGTCAGTGCGCCGACCTCGCGCGCCCGGGCGACGAACGGCGCGACCGACGTGACCGCTCCCGTCACGTTCGAGGCATGCGTGAACGCCAGGACCCGCGTGCGCTCGGTCACGACCATCGCCAGCTCGTCGAGCCGAATCCGGCCGTCGTCGTGCACCCCGAGCCAGCGGAGCGTCGCTCCCGTCCGGGCGGCGAGCTCCTGCCACGGCACGAGGTTGGCGTGGTGCTCGGCCTCGGTGACAACGATCTCGTCACCGGGCGCGAGCGCAAACCGCCGTGCCGCCTCGCCCCCGCGACCCAGCGTCGCGTTCGACATGGCGTACGCGACAAGGTTGATCCCCGCGGTCGCGTTCGAGGTCCAGACGAGCTCCCCCGGGTCGGCGCCGACGAACGACGCCACCCGCTCCCGGGCGTTCTCGAACGCCTCGGTCGCCTCCTCCGCGAGCTGGTGCGCCCCGCGGTGCACCGCCGCGTTGCGCTGGAGGTAGAAGTCCTGCTCGGCGTCGAGCACCACCTCGGGCTTCTGCGAGGTCGCCGCAGAGTCGAGGTACACGAGCGGTCGCCCGCCACGCACGGTGCGGGCGAGCAGCGGGAAGTCCGCCCGCACGGCGGCGAGCTCACCCGGCGTGAGCCGGGCGACCTGCGAGATCTCGGTCACTGTCGGTCCTTGCTCTCCTCGGCCAGGGGTTGCTCGTCGCGCGGTGCGGCGTGCAGCCTCAGGCCGTCGCCCCGTCGGTCAGGAAGCGGTCGTAGCCCTCGTCCTCGAGCCGGTCGGCGAGCTCGGGGCCGCCCTGCTCGGCGATCCGCCCGTCGACGAACACGTGCACGAAGTCGGGCTTGATGTACCGCAGGATCCGCGTGTAGTGCGTGATGAGCAGGACGCCCACCTCGCCGCTCTCGCGGACGCGGTTCACGCCCTCCGACACAATGCGGAGCGCGTCGACGTCGAGGCCGGAGTCGGTCTCGTCGAGGATCGCGAACTTCGGCTTGAGCAGCTCAAGCTGGAGGATCTCGTGACGCTTCTTCTCGCCACCCGAAAACCCCTCGTTGACGCTGCGGGCCGCGAACTCCGGGTCCATGCGCAGCAGCTCCATGGCTGCCTTGACGTCCTTGGTCCACGTGCGCAGCTTCGGTGCGGTGCCGTCGATCGCGGTCTTGGCGGTCCGCAGGAAGTTCGTCACCGACACGCCGGGGACCTCGACGGGGTACTGCATCGCGAGGAACAGCCCGGCGCGCGCCCGCTGGTCCACGGTCATCGTGAGCACGTCGGCGCCGTCGAGCGTCACCGTCCCGCTCGTGACCGTGTACTTCGGGTGTCCGGCGAGCGAGTACGCCAGGGTCGACTTGCCCGAGCCGTTGGGGCCCATGATCGCGTGGGTCTCGCCGCTCGCGACGGTCAGGTCGACGCCGCGCAGGATCGGCTTGGGGCCTTCCTTGGTCTCGACGCTGACGTGCAGGTCGTGAATCTCTAGCGTGGCCATACTCAGCTCTCCTCGGAGGATCCGTTGGCGTCGACGTCGACGAGCACACGCTCGCCGTCGACGGTCAGGGGGTAGACGGGGACGGGGCGGACGGCCGGCGGGCTCAGCGGCTTGCCGGTCCTCAGGTCGAAGCGGGAGCCGTGCAGCCAGCACTCGATCGTGCGGCCCTCGACCTCGCCGTCGGACAAGGACACCTGCCCGTGCGAGCAGATGTCGGAGATCGCGTGCAGCTCGCCGTCCTCGTCGCGCACGACGGCGACCTCGACGGGACCGTTCACCCCGAGCAGCTCGACCCGCAGGGCGCTGCCGACGGCGACGTCGGCGACGTCACAGGCGAGCTGGGCGCTCACAGTCCGTCCTCGAGCCCCGCGAGGGTCGGCGCCGCGTCGAGCACGCTCATGCTCTTCTCGAGCTCGGCGTCGATCGCCGCCGTGAGGCGCTCCTCGACCTCGGGCACGCCGATCGCGTGGATGAGCTCGGCGAAGAACCCGCGGACCACGAGCCGACGTGCATCGGGCTCGGGGATGCCACGTGAGCGCAGGTAGAACAGCTGCTCGTCGTCGAACCGGCCCGTGGCGCTCGCGTGCCCCGCGCCCGCGATCAGGCCGGTCTCGATCTCGAGGTTCGGCACCGAGTCGGCGCGGGCCCCCTCGGACAGGACGAGGTTGCGGTTGAGCTCGTAGGTGTCGGTGCCCTCGGCGGCCGCCCGGATGAGCACGTCCCCGACCCACACGGTGTGCGCACCCTCGCCCTGCAGCGCGCCCTTGTAGGTGACGCGCGACCGGCACGACGCGACCGCGTGGTCGACGAAGAGCCTGTGCTCCTGGTGCTGGCCCGCGTCGGCGAAGTACAGCCCGATCATCTCGACCGAGCCGTTCTCGCCGACGAACTCCGCGTCGGGCGTGATCCGCACGACGTCGCCGCCGAGCGTGACCACGATGTGCTTGAGCGTCGCGTCCCGGCCGAGGCGCAGGCGGTGCGAGGACGCGTGCACCGAACCGGGGGCCCAGTCCTGGACCGAGATGACCGTCAGGTGTGCGCCGTCCTCGACGACGACCTCGACGGTCTCGGCGAGCGTCGCGGGCCCGATGTGGTCGATGACGACGAGCGCCTCGGACAGCTCACGGGCGTGCACGAGCACGTGCGACGCCGTCGGCTTGCTCGCGTCGATGCCCTCGACGCGGATCGTCGTCGCGGTGGACGCGACGGCCTGCGCCGGGATCGTCACGACGGTCGCGCGCTGGAACGACGCCCACGCCGTCGCAGCCGTCCGGTCGCCGGGCTTGCCAGCCTGACCCAGGCGGACGTCGTCGCGGTCGACGACCTCGACCGTCACCTCGGGTGCCTCGATGACGGTCGTGATGACCTTGGGTCCGGTGAGCTCGGCGTCGAACAGCGGGGCCAGCCGGTCGACCGGCGCGAACCGCCACTCCTCCTCGCGCCCGTTCGGCACGGGGAACTGCGCGAGGTCGAACGAGCTGACGCGGTCCGCGCGGCTCGACTGGGGCGTGCCACCACGGCCGTGCTGATGCGCGCCCTCGGCAACCGCCCGCGAGTGGTCGGTCGAGAGTCCGCGCGGCGCGCCGGTGGCCTCCTCGAAGTCAGTAGTCGTACTCGTCATCAGCCGACGGCACCTTCCATCTGCAGCTCGATCAAGCGGTTCAGCTCGAGGGCGTACTCCATGGGCAGCTCGCGAGCGATGGGCTCCACGAAGCCGCGCACGATCATGGCCATGGCCTCGGTCTCCTTCATGCCGCGCGACATGAGGTAGAAGAGCTGGTCCTCGCTCACGCGCGAGACCGTGGCCTCGTGGCCCATCGACACGTCGTCCTCGCGGACGTCCACGTACGGGTAGGTGTCGGACCGGGAGATCTGGTCGACGAGGAGCGCGTCGCACAGGACGTTCGAGGCCGAGTGCGAGGCGCCCTCGAGCACCTGTACCAGACCGCGGTAGGACGTGCGTCCACCGCCGCGGGCCACGGACTTCGACACGATCGAGGACGACGTGTTCGGGGCGGCGTGCACCATCTTGGCGCCCGCGTCCTGGTGCTGGCCTGCGCCAGCGAACGCGATCGACAGCGTCTCCCCCCGGGCGTGCTCGCCCATGAGGTAGATCGCGGGGTACTTCATCGTGACCTTGGAGCCGATGTTGCCGTCGACCCACTCCATGGTCGCGCCCTCGGCCGCGGTGGCCCGCTTCGTCACGAGGTTGTAGACGTTGTTCGACCAGTTCTGGATCGTCGTGTAGCGCACGCGGGCGTTCTTCTTGACGATGATCTCGACGACCGCCGAGTGCAGCGAGTCCGACGTGTAGACCGGAGCGGTACAACCCTCGACGTAGTGCACGTACGAGCCCTCGTCGGCGATGATGAGCGTCCGCTCGAACTGGCCCATGTTCTCCGTGTTGATCCGGAAGTAGGCCTGCAGCGGGATGTCGACGTGCACACCCGGCGGGACGTAGACGAACGAGCCGCCGGACCACACGGCGGTGTTCAGCGACGCGAACTTGTTGTCGCCCGACGGGATCACCGAGCCGAAGTACTGCTCGAAGATCTCGGGGTAGTCGCGCAGCCCCGTGTCGGTGTCGACGAAGATGACGCCCTGCTCCTCGAGCTCCGACTGGATCTGGTGGTAGACGACCTCGGACTCGTACTGCGCGGCGACGCCGCCGACGAGGCGCTGCTTCTCGGCCTCGGGGATGCCGAGCCGGTCGTACGTGTTCTTGATGTCGTCGGGCAGGTCGTCCCACGTGGTGGCCTGCTTCTCCGTCGACCGCACGAAGTACTTGATGTTGTCGAAGTCGATCCCCGAGAGGTCCGCACCCCACCAGGGCATGGGCTTCTTGTCGAACAGGCGCAGCGCCTTCAGTCGCGTCTTGAGCATCCACTCGGGCTCGTTCTTGAGCCCGGAGATGTTCCGCACGACCTCCTCGCTCAGGCCGCGCCGCGCCGAGATGCCGGCGGTGTCGGAGTCGTGCCACCCGTAGTTGTAGTTCCCGATCGAGGCGATGGCCTCGTCCTGGGTCAGCGGTGCGTTCACAGCGCTGTCGGTGGGGGCGCTCATGGTGTCGGTCCTTCCACGGGGGCAGGGGTCGTGATGATCGGGATGTTCGTGGTGCAGACGTGACCGCCACCGGCGAGGGTCGCGAGACGCTGCACGTGGACGCCGAGCAGCCGCGAGAACGCGTGCGCCTCGGCCTCGCAGAGCTGGGGGAACTCGGCGGCGATCTCCTGGACCGGGCAGTGGCCCTGGCAGAGCTGGATCGCAGCGGCGCCCGGGACCGGCCTGGCGGTCGCGGCGTAGCCGTCGCGGGCCAGCGCGTCCGCCAGGACGTTGACCCGAGCGTGCATGTCCGTGCCAGCCGCCGCCAGCGCGAGGGCGTACCGCTCCTCGAGGTCGCGCACGCGGCTCTCGGCGAAGTCGGTGACGGCATCGGGGCCCGCGAAGGCGGACAGGTAGCGCAGAGCCTGCCCCGCCAGCTCGGAGTACCGGTGCGACAGAGCGGCCTGTCCGTGGCTCGTGGCGACGAAGCGGCGCGCGGGCCGCCCACGACGGGCCGGGCCCAGCCCCTGCGAACCCTCGTGGACGGAGATCTGCTCGGTGCTCTCGAGCACACCGAGGTGCCGGCGGATCGCGGCCGGCGTCAGGTCGAGCTCGCGCGCGATGTCGGCGGCCGAGACGGGTCCGTCGGCCGCGATGAGCTGGAGGACGCGGAGGCGGGTCCCGGCCTCTGACTCGCCGGCGTCGGAGGGCCCGAAGGTCGAGGGGCGCACGTCGGGCAGCGTGACGCTCATGCACACCTCCTGCGGGATCCGGTGGTCCACCGATCGCCCGGGTCGGGGCGCTCGTGATCGGGAAGGGCGCGCAGACGCGCCCGCTTGATATTGACAACATCCTTGTGTCGCAATTCGTTCCGCGCAAGCAAGGTGACCCTCACCCGCGGACGCCGCGGACGACAGGCTCACGGGCGGGGCGCCTAGACTCGCGACCGTGCCCGACTCCCCCGCCGTCGAGATCCGTGGCCTGGTCAAGCGCTACGACGGTCGCGCCGTCGTCGACGGGCTCGACCTCGTCGCCGACGCCGGGAGCATCACCGCGGTCCTCGGTCCGAACGGCGCCGGGAAGACCACGACGATCGAGTGCTGCGAAGGGCTGCGCGTGCCCGACGGCGGCACCGTGCGCGTCCTCGGCCTCGACCCGCGCACCGACGCACGCGCGCTCAGCCCCCGCGTCGGGGTCATGCTCCAGGACGGCGGTCTGCCGACGGGGGTCCGCGCGCTCGAGATGCTGCAGCACGTCGCCACCATGTACGCCCACCCCCGCGACGTGACCGACCTGACCGACCGGCTCGGGCTCGCATCGTTCGCTCGCACGACCGTGAGGCGTCTCTCGGGCGGGCAACGCCAACGCCTCGCGCTGGCGATCGCCCTCGTCGGACGCCCCGAGCTCGTCTTCCTCGACGAGCCGAGCGCCGGGATGGACCCGCAGTCGCGGCACGCGGTGTGGGACCTGGTGCGCGAGCTGCGCGACGAGGGTGTCGCGATCGTGCTGACGACGCACCTCATGGACGAGGCGGAGTCGTTGGCCGACCGTGTCGTCGTCGTCGACCACGGCGCCGTCATCGCCCAGGGGACGGTCTCCGACCTGGTTGCTGCTCACGACGACCGCACGCTGCACTTCACTGCCGTCGGGGGTCTGGATCTCGGCGCGATCGGCGCACGCCTCAACACCGCGGTCCCCGCCGCCGGCCTGTCTCCCGCGGTGTCGGTCAGCGTCACCGAGGAGTCTCCCGGCGAGTACGTCGCGAGCGGGCACGTCGACCCGGACGTCGTCGCGGCACTGGCCTCCTGGTGTGCCGAGCGCGACGTCCTCGCGACACGGATCTGGGTCGGGCGTCGCACCCTCGAGGACGTCTTCCTCGACCTCACCGGACGGAGCCTGCGATGAGCGCGCTGACGGCAGCCCCACCCGCACCGGCGGCGGCGGCCCCCTGGCGTCGGGTCGTCTCGCAGGGCGCGTTCGAGACCCGCATGATCCTGCGCAACGGCGAACAGCTCCTGGTGACGATCTTCCTGCCCGTCCTGGTGCTCGTCGGCCTGGCACGCAGCGGTGTCGTCGAGCTCGCCACGGGCGGGGCGGCCCGCATCGACGTCGTGGCGCCCGGGGTCCTCGCGCTCGCGGTGATGAGCACGGCCTTCACCTCCCAGGCGATCGCGACGTCCTTCGACCGGCGCAACGGGGTGCTGCGCCTGCTCGCCACCACGCCGCTCGGTCGCCGTGGGCTGCTTGCGGGGAAGTTCCTCGCGGTCGCTGCGGTCGAGGCCGTCCAGGTCGTCGTCGTCGGCGGCACCGGCCTCGCCCTGGGCTGGCGACCCGTCGCGGCCGGCATCCCCCTCGCCGTCATCGCGCTCGCGCTGGGAACCGCAGCGTTCATCTCGCTGGCACTCCTCGTCGCCGGGACGCTGCGCGCGGAGGCGGTCCTCGCCGGCGCGAACCTCCTGCTCGTCCTCCTCGCGGTCGGCAGCGGCGTGGTCGTGCCGGCCTCCCAGCTCCCCGGCCCGCTCGAGCACGTCGCCCGGCTGCTGCCCTCCGGCGCGCTCGGCGAGGCGCTGCGCGGGGCGCTGCTGCACGGCACGCTCCCGGCATGGTCAGTGGGCGTGCTGCTGGCGTGGACGGCGGTGCTGGCCTGGGCGGCAGCCCGTCTGTTCCGGTGGCACTGACAGTCGTCCGCGGCGGCTCGAGGTGGCACCGGGGCCTGGGCACCGGCTCTACGCTGGCCCCGTGAGCACCACGTCAGTGACTGAGCCCCCGACCGATCGCCTCGCCCGTCGGCGGCGCTGGACCCGCAGAGCCCTGATCACCAACGTCGTCGCCCAGGGTGTGCTCGTCGTGACGGGCGGCGCTGTGCGCCTCACCGGCTCAGGCCTCGGCTGCTCGACGTGGCCCGCGTGCGAGCCGGGGTCGTTCACCCCGGCGCTCCATGAGGCGACGTCGATCCACCCGTTCATCGAGTTCGGCAACCGCACGCTGACGGGGTTCCTCGCTGCCATCGCACTGACGGTCGCGGTCCTCGTCTGGACGGACCGTTCGCGCTCACGGTCCTACCGGCTGCTCGGCCTCGCCCCGGTCCTCGGGGTCGTCGCCCAGGCCGTGATCGGCGGCGTAACGGTCCTGTTCCACCTGAACCCCGCGGTGGTGGGCATCCACATGCTCGTCTCGCTCGCGCTCGTCGCGGTGTCGACCGTCCTGGTCGTGCGCGAGCGCGCCGGCGACGGACCCGCACGACCGGTCGTCGCACCGCGGCAGCTCAGCCTCGCCCGGCTGCTCACCGTCGTCGCCGTGGTCCTGCTCGCACTCGGGGTCGTCGTGACCGGTTCGGGCCCGCACGGCGGCGACGACGACGTGGCCTACCGGTTCGCGGTCGACCCCGTCCTGATCGCCCGCGCCCACGCCGGCGCCGTGTGGCTCTTCGTGGTGGTCCTCGCGGTCGTGCTGATCGGTCTCTACCGGACGGCCGCACCCGGCACGACGCGCAGGGCCGCCCTGTGGCTGCTCGCCGTGACGCTGCTGCAGGGTGTCATCGGCTACGTGCAGTACTTCACGGGGCTGCCCGTCGTCCTGGTCGGGCTGCACATGCTGGGAGCCGTGCTCCTGACGGCGTCGCTCACCTGGTTCGTGCTGTCGCTGCGCACCCGCGATCTCGTCGTACCCACGACCGCGACGGACTGACCGCCCGCGGGGCGCAGGCGATCACGCAGGACGCAGCGCGTCCCAACCACGCTCGCGAGCGCGTGCCGCCGCGAGCACGCCGACGACCGCCGTCGGGCTGTGCAGCCGGCCCGCGAGGACCGCGTCCACCGCGTCGTCGAGCGGGACCCACACGGGAACCATGTCGGCCTCCTCGTCGAGCCGCACGTGCCGCTCGTCCTCGGGGACCTCGTGCAGACCGCGCGCGAGGAAGACCTCGATCCGCTCGCTCGACCCGCCCGGCGTCGTGTAGAAGTCGACGAGGACGTGCCACGTGTCTGCCCGCAGGTCGGCCTCCTCGGCCAGCTCGCGCGCCGCCGCGACGACCGCAGGCTCCCCCGCGACGTCGAGCAGACCCGCAGGCGGCTCCCAGAGCTCCGACCGCACGGGGTGCCGGTACTGCGAGACGAGCAGGACCCTGTCCTGATCGTCGACCGCGATGATCGCGACCGCACCGGGATGGTCGACGTACTCGCGCAGCACCTGCGTCGGGCCGAGGTCCACGACATCGCTCACGATGTCCCAGATCTTGCCCGCGTGGATCAGGGTGTGATCCGTGAGCGGACGCGCCGCCACCTGGTCCGACGGCGCGTCGCTCACGTTCAGTCCTCCTCGGTGCCGCGCCGTGCGAGCGCCGCCCCGATCAGCCCGATGAACAGCGGGTGCGCGCGGTTCGGCCGCGACTTGAACTCGGGGTGCGCCTGCGTGCCGACGTAGTACGGGTGGGTCTCGCGGGGCAGCTCCACGAACTCGACGAGCGAGGAGTCCGGAGAGGTCCCCGAGATGACCATGCCCTCGGCCTCGAGCTTGCCGCGGTAAGCGTTGTTGACCTCGTAGCGGTGACGGTGACGCTCCGAGACCATCGTCGAGCCGTACGCCTCGGCCGTGACCGAGCCGGGTGTCAGGATCGCGTCGTACGCACCGAGCCGCATGGTGCCACCGAGGTCGCCGCCGCCGTCGACGAACGCCAGCTGCTCCGCCATCGTCGCGACGACCGGGTCGGCGGGGTGGTCGTCGAACTCCGACGACGACGCACCGGTCAGCCCGAGGACGCTCCGCGCGTACTCGATGACCATGCACTGCAGGCCGAGGCAGATCCCCAGCGTCGGCACGAGCTGCTCGCGGGCCCACCGGAGCGCGCCGAGCTTGCCCTCGATGCCACGGACCCCGAAGCCACCCGGGACGAGCACGGCGTCGACACCCTCGAGTGCGAGCCGTGCCCCTTCGGGGGTCTGGCAGTCGTCCGAGGTGACCCAGCGGATGACGACCTTCGCGTCGTGGTGGAAGCCGCCGGCGCGCAGCGCCTCCGTCACCGACAGGTACGCGTCGGGCAGGTCGATGTACTTGCCGACGAGCGCGACCTCGACGCGGTGCGCCGGCTGGTGCACGCGCCGCAGCAGCTCGTCCCAGTCGGCCCAGTCGACGTCACGGAACGGCAGGCCGAGACGCTGGACGACGTAGGCGTCGAGCCCTTCGGAGTGCAGGACGCGCGGGATGTCGTAGATGCTCGGCGAGTCCACTGCCGTCACGACGGCCTCGGAGTCGACGTCGCACATGAGGGCGATCTTGCGCTTGACGGACTCGGGGACCTCGCGGTCTGCCCGGCACACGATCGCGTCGGGCTGGATGCCGATCGAGCGCAGCGCAGCGACCGAGTGCTGGGTCGGCTTCGTCTTGAGCTCACCGCTCGGCCCGATGTACGGGATGAGCGAGACGTGCAGGAAGAACACATTCTCGCGGCCCAGCTCGCGGCGGACCTGACGCGCCGCCTCGAGGAAGGGCTGCGACTCGATGTCACCGACCGTGCCGCCGATCTCGGTGATGATCACGTCGGGCGCCTCGCCGACGGCCGGGTGGGCCTGCGCGCGCATCCGCGACTTGATCTCGTCGGTGATGTGCGGGATCACCTGGACCGTGTCGCCGAGGAACTCCCCGCGTCGCTCCTTGGCGATGACCTCGGAGTACACCTGTCCGGTCGTCACGTTCGCCGAACCGACGAGGTTCACGTCGAGGAAGCGCTCGTAGTGACCGACATCGAGGTCCGTCTCGGCGCCGTCCTCGGTCACGAAGACCTCGCCGTGCTGGAACGGGTTCATGGTGCCGGGATCGACGTTCAGGTACGGATCCAGCTTCTGCATCGCGACCCTCAGGCCACGCGATCGCAGGAGTCGTCCCAGGCTGCTGGCCGAGAGGCCCTTGCCCAGAGAGGAGGCGACGCCTCCGGTGACGAAGATGTGCCGGGTCGTATTGTCCGACCGCCCGGGAAGTCGATTTGCTCGGTCTGCCACGGGCTTTCACTCTACCGTACGGCCGACCGGCACCACCCCGCGGCGCCACGAGTCGGCGCTCACATCATCGATCGGTAGCGCGCCGTCCACTCCTCGAGCACGTCGGCCGCGTCCGGCAGCGCCGCCCAGCGCCGACGCCCAGCGGCAGCCAGCACCGCCCGCCGCTCGGGGTCCGCGAGAAGCCCGACGACGGCCTCCGCCAGCTCGTGCGGGTCCCCCACCGGCACGAGGACCCCGGCGTTCGCGACGAGCTCCGGCAGGCCGCCGACGGCGCTCGCCACGATCGGCAGACCAGCCGCGAGAGCTTCCTGCACGACGAGCGCGCGCGCCTCCCAGGCGCTCGGGAGCACGAAGAGGTCAGCAGCGGCCATCCAGGTCGGCACGTCGCTGCGCGCACCCACGAACCGCACCGGGGTCGCGTCGGCCGCGACCGACGCGCGCAGGGATGCCAGCAGGTCGTCCCGGCCGTCCCCCACGACGAGCCACACGACACCGCGTTCGGACGCGCCGCCGCGCCTGCCCTGCGCGATCCTCGCAGCGTCGACGAGGACGTCGAGGTTCTTCTGCGGCGCGATGCGCGACACCGTGAGCAGCCAGTCGCCGTCCGGGTCGATCCCCAGCTCGTCGGCCAGCAGCGCCCTCGCTGCAGCCCGGTCGAGCGCCGCCCGCCCGGCGGCCGGGGCCGCCACCTCCGCCAGCTCCGCGCGCCGAGCCCCCAGGGACGTCGCCCGGTCGACGAGATCCTGCGAGGCCCCGGTCACGAGGTCGGCGCGGCGCACCTGGACCCGCTCGAGCAACGTGCGGGCGCGGCGCAGGATCCCTGCGCCCAGGATCGCGTTGTGCCACGAGATGACGACGGACGGAGCGCGCCGACCGAGGCCCGCCGTCACGAGGAGCGCGACCAGGCCCGCCTGGTGCCCCTGGGCGTGCACGACGTCGGCGCCCGCGGCGAGGGCCCGGAGCCGGCGCAGAGCCCGCCAGACAGCCACCGGACGCCGACCGGGCCAACTCACCTCGACATGGGGTCCGAGGTCGAAGCGTGCCGCAGTGACGGGCGCCGTGGCGACGACGACCTGCCAGCCCTCGTCCGTCAGGCCCTGGACGAGGCTCGCAGCGTGCGCGCCGATCCCGCCGGCAGCGGGCCCGACGATCATCAGCACCCGATGCCCGCCGTCGGTCGCCCTCGGGCGGTGCACGCCCCGCTCAGCCATCGGTGTGCCGCGTCGTCTCGAGCAGCCGGCCCGGACCGGGCCTGCCACCCGCCGAGCGCAGCCCGGTGAGCGTCGAGCGATCCGCCAACCAGGTCGCGCCGAGGACCACCGCGACAGCGATGCAGGCGCCACCAGCAGCGGCGCCGACCGCACCCAGGACGCCGCTGCCCACCATCGCGAGCACCGTGTCCACGGTCCAGCGCCCCGCGATCGAACCCGCCGAGCCTGCGAGCAGGAGGACCGCGACGGTGCGACCGAGCCCCGCTCCGACCCCGGGCCCGCCAGCGCGCCGCAACGCGACGAGCAGTGCCGCACCACCGACCGTCATGCCGACGGAGGTCCCGACCGCGAGTGCGTTGAGCGTCGCCGGCCCGTCGCGGCCGTCCGGGACCAGGAGCCAGCACGCGACGACCGACGCCACCACGACCGTCAACCACCCGAGGCTGGTCGCCGCGACGGCCGCACGGCCGCGCTCGAGCGCGTACAGCGAGCGCGACACGTGGAAGATCAGCCCGAGACCGAGCAGCCCGGGAGCGATGAGGGTGAGCGCCGGTCCCATCGACGCGACCAGCGCGCGGTCACCGTCGGCGATCCCCGCGAACACGTCGACGACACCGGGGACGGCAGCCACCAGCGCCGTCGCCCCCACCCCGCTCGCGACCAGGACCGCACGGGTCGTCGACGCGGCCATCCGCGCGTAGCCGTCGCGATCGCCCGCGGCGGCACGCCCGGCCAGTCGCGGGAACGTGCTGGTGGCGAGCGGCACCGCGAGCACCGCGTACGGCAGGAGGTAGACCGCCTGGATCACGGTCAGGTAGGTCGTGTAGGTCCCGTCGGTCCCGTAGCTCTTGGCGAGCCGGGCTGCCACGAGGATCGAGACCTGCTGTGCGAGGAGCGCGCCGACGCCGGCGACTGCGAGGCCCCCCACCCGTCGCGCGACGCCCGGCGGGAACCTGAGGGTCGGGCGCAGCCGAACCCCGGAGCGCCACGTCGGGA
>NZ_QEES01000004.1 GCF_003115775.1 Cellulomonas sp. WB94 | reverse complement strand
GCAGGGCCGTGACAGCCGCGTCGTCCTCGTCGACGTCGGCGGGAC
This sequence comes from Cellulomonas sp. WB94, assembly GCF_003115775.1. Classification (NCBI taxonomy): domain Bacteria; kingdom Bacillati; phylum Actinomycetota; class Actinomycetes; order Micrococcales; family Cellulomonadaceae; genus Cellulomonas; species Cellulomonas sp. WB94. Next base: position 161,966 of record NZ_QEES01000004.1, on the reverse strand, counting down.
CGAGGCGGTGCTCCCGGCGCACGAGCAGGTGCCCACGGAGCGCTACGTGCACGGGGAGCGGCTGCGCGCCCTCGTGCTCGAGGTCGCCCGCGGCATGAAGGGCCCGCAGGTCACGCTGTCCCGGACCCACCCCAACCTCGTGCGCCGACTGTTCGCGCTCGAGGTCCCCGAGGTCGCGGACGGAACCGTCGAGATCATGTCGATCGCCCGCGAGGCGGGGCACCGCACCAAGCTCTCGGTCCGGGCGAACGTGCCGGGGCTCAACGCGAAGGGTGCATGCATCGGACCCATGGGCGCGCGCGTGCGGGCCGTCATGGCGGAGCTGCACGGCGAGAAGATCGACATCGTCGACTACTCCGACGACCCCGCCGAGATGGTGGCGCACGCGCTGTCGCCGGCGCGCGTCCTGTCGGTCACGATCGTGGATCCGGTGGCGCGTGCCGCCCGCGTCGTCGTCCCGGACTACCAGCTGTCCCTCGCGATCGGCAAGGAGGGGCAGAACGCCCGCCTGGCGGCCAAGCTCACGGGCTGGCGGATCGACATCCGGTCCGACATGGCCGAGGACGTCGCCGAGCCGTCGGCCGACCGTCCGAGCGGGCGGAGCGGTCAGGGGGCCGCGCCCGGTCACAGCCGGTGACGCGGCGCGCTAGACTTGGCGAGGCTGGGTCGGACACCCGGCTCTCCTCGCCGAGCAGGCGGACCCCCGATGACCTCGCTGTCGTCGTCATGGGCCCGGTGCGCACGTGCGTGGGGTGCCGGTCGACCGATCGAAGGTCGGCACTGCTGAGGATCGTCGTCAGTACGGACGGTGCGGGTCTCCCCGTGCTGGTCGTGGACGAAGGTCGCTGCATGCCGGGCAGGGGTGCGTGGCTGCACCCCGAACCTCGCTGTCTCGAGCTTGCCGAACGCCGCCGTGCTTTCCCGCGGGCCTTGCGTCATGCAGGGCCGTTGGATCTCGCAGCGGTCGAGGCACACCTCGGAGCACCGTGAGGAGCACCACCGTTGCCGGGTCCGTACCCGGCAGCGTCGAACCGTCGACATGGGAAGCGGGTTTGACAAGCCGATGGCTGCCCGATGAGCACGCACCGATGAGTACCCAGCGATGAGTACCCAGAACTAACGACGGTCCGACCCTCTCCTGGGCGGACCGAGACAGGAGAGATGTGGCCAAGGTCCGCGTCTACGAGCTCGCAAAAGAGCTCGGCATTGAAAGCAAGACCATGATGACCAAGCTCGGCGAGCTCGGAGAGTTCGTCCGTTCGGCGTCCTCGACCATCGAGCCGCCCGTCGTGCGCAAGCTGCGCGACCTCTACCCGGCAGGCGCCGCTCCGGCGCCCGCACCCGCGCCCCGGCCCGCCCCGAAGGCTGCCGCGGCACCCGCCCCGGCGGCTCCGGCGCCTGTGGCACCCGCGCCCGTGGCACCCGCTCCGGTGGTCTCGACCCCTGCGGTCGCTGCTGCCGCGAGCGCCCCCAGCGCCCCGGCCCCCGCGGCACCGGCTCCCACGCCGACCGTCGCCACGCCGGGCGCAGCTGCACCCGCAGCCGGCTCGGCACCAGTGGCCGCACCGGCCGCCGACGCCGGCCGTCCCGGTCCGCGACCCGCGCCTGCTCCGGCGCCTGCCCGCACCAGCGGCTCGCGTCCGGGCAACAACCCCTTCGCGCCGTCGCAGGGCATGGGACGCGAACGCCCGGCTGGACCCGGCGGGTCCGCGGGCCCGCGCTCCGGTGGTCCGCGTCCGGGCAACAACCCGTTCGCCCCGTCTCAGGGCATGCCCCGACCCGGCGAGCGCCGGACCGAGGCGCCGGCTGCGAGCGGCGCGCCTGCAGGAGCGACGGAGCGCCCCGGCGGTCCTCGCCCCGGCGGTCCTCGTCCCAACCCCGGCATGATGCCTGGGCGCAACGCGAGCGGCGTCAGCCGTCCGGGTGAGCGTCCGGGTCCTGCTCGTGCCGGTGGCGGCGCGCGTCCCGGTGGTGGCGGCGGCGGTTACGCCGGTCGTCCCGGCGGTGCCGGCGGCCCTGGTGGTGCTGGCGGTCCCGGTGGCGCGCCCGGCGGCGGCGGTGGTTTCGCCGGTCGTCCCGGTGGCGGCGGTGGCCGTCCGGGTGGTGCGGGTCGCGGTTCGACCCAGGGTGCGTTCGGTCGCGCCGGAGGCCGCCCTGTCCGGGGACGCAAGTCCAAGCGGGCGAAGCGCCAGGAGTTCGAGCAGATGCAGGCCCCCTCGCTGGGTGGCGTGCAGGTCCCTCGCGGCAACGGCAAGACCGTCGTGCGCCTGCGTCGCGGCTCGTCGCTCAACGACTTCGCGGACAAGATCGACGCGAACCCGGCGAGCCTCGTCACGGTGCTGTTCCACCTCGGTGAGATGGCGACCGCGACGCAGTCGCTCGACGAGGACACGTTCGGCACGCTCGCGCAGGAGCTCGGCTACGTCATCGAGATGGTCTCGGCCGAGGAGGAGGACCGCGAGCTGCTCGGGTCCTTCGACATCGACCTGGACGCGGAGCTCGCGGACGAGGAGGACGAGCAGCTGCTCGCCCGCCCGCCCGTGGTCACCGTCATGGGTCACGTCGACCACGGCAAGACCAAGCTCCTCGACGCCATCCGCCAGACGGACGTCGTCGCAGGCGAGGCCGGCGGGATCACCCAGCACATCGGGGCCTACCAGGTCCGGACCGTCCATGAGGGCGTCGACCGTGCGGTGACGTTCATCGACACCCCGGGTCACGAGGCCTTCACGGCGATGCGTGCGCGTGGCGCGCAGGTCACCGACATCGCGATCCTCGTGGTCGCGGCCGACGACGGCGTGATGCCTCAGACGATCGAGGCGCTCAACCACGCCCAGGCCGCCGGTGTCCCGATCGTGGTCGCGGTGAACAAGGTGGACAAGGAGGGGGCGAACTCCGCCAAGATCCGCCAGCAGCTCACCGAGTACAACCTGGTGGCCGAGGAGTACGGCGGCGACACGATGTTCGTCGACGTGTCGGCGAAGCTCAACCAGGGGATCGACCAGCTGCTCGAGGCCGTGCTGCTCACCGCAGACGCTGCTCTGGACCTGCGGGCCAACCCGAACAAGGACGCTCGCGGCGTCGCCATCGAGGCCAACCTCGACAAGGGTCGCGGCCCCATGGCGACCGTGCTCGTGCAGTCCGGCACGCTCCACGTCGGTGACGCGATCGTCGCGGGCACCGCCCACGGACGGGTCCGGGCGATGTTCGACGAGCACGGCAACACGCTCGACGAGGCCGGTCCGGCTCGTCCGGTGGTCGTCCTCGGTCTGGCCTCGGTCCCGCGGGCCGGCGACACCTTCCTGGTGGCGCCGGACGAGCGGACCGCGCGGCAGATCGCCGAGAAGCGCGAGTCGGCCGAGCGTGCCGCACTCCTGGCGAAGCGTCGCAAGCGCATCAGCCTCGAGGACTTCACGCAGGCGCTCCAGATGGGCAAGGTCGAGACGCTCAACCTCGTCCTCAAGGGCGACGTGTCGGGTGCCGTCGAGGCGCTCGAGGACGCGCTGCTCAAGATCGACGTCGGCGAAGAGGTCGAGCTGCGGGTCATCCACCGCGGTGTGGGTGCCATCACGCAGAACGATGTCAACCTCGCCACGGTCGACAACGCGATCATCATCGGCTTCAACGTGAAGTTCGGTGAGCGCGTCGAGGACCTCGCCGATCGCGAGGGCGTGGACGTCCGGTTCTACTCGGTCATCTACCAGGCGATCGACGACGTCGAGGCGGCCCTCAAGGGCATGCTCAAGCCGGAGTACGAGGAGGCCCAGCTCGGCACCGCGGAGGTGCGCGAGGTGTTCCGCTCGTCGAAGTTCGGCAACATCGCCGGGTCGATCGTCCGGTCCGGGGAGATCCGCCGCAACACCAAGGCGCGCGTCAAGCGCAACGGTGCCGTGGTCGGGGACAACCTCACCATCGAGTCGCTCAAGCGGTTCAAGGACGACGCGACCGAGGTCCGCGAAGGGTTCGAGTGCGGTATCGGGCTCGGGTCGTTCAACGACGTCGAGATCGGTGACGTCATCGAGACGTGGGAGCTGCGCGAGAAGCCTCGCAAGTGACGACGTGACGAGGGGTGGCCCGCGCCGTTCGGCGCGGGCCACTGCCCGTCGTGCGACCGTCAGTGTCGAGAGCCCCGCAGGCGTCGACGTCGATCACCCGTCCCGCAGGCCGGGACGGACCTTCCAGAAGGCCGGAGAACATGGCAGACCAGGGTCGTGCGAGGAAGCTCGCCGAGCGGATCCAACAGATCGTCGCGCAGATGCTCGACACGCGGATCAAGGACCCGAGGCTCGGGTTCGTCACCGTCACCGATGTCCGGGTGACCGGGGACCTGCAGCACGCGGACGTCTTCTACACCGTCTACGGCGACGACGAGGCGCGGGCTGGTTCCGCGGCCGCGCTCGAGAGCGCCAAGGGCCTCATCCGTTCCGAGGTCGGCAAGCAGACCGGCATGCGGCTCACTCCGTCGCTGGACTTCCACCTCGACGCGGTCCCGGAGACCGCCGCCCACCTGACCGCGGCGCTCTCGGAGGCCGCCCGTCGCGACGCGGAGGTCGCGGCACTCGCGGCGACAGCCCAGTTCGCCGGTGACGCCGACCCGTACCGCAAGCCGGCGGAGGAGTCGGACGAGGACGACGACGACCGCGCCGGTGCCTGACCGCGTCCGGCGGCCCACCGCGCCGGACGGGCTCGTCGTCGTCGACAAGCCCGCGGGCTGCACGAGCCATGACGTCGTCGCGCGGATGCGTCGCCTCGCCGGGACCCGCAAGGTCGGGCATGCCGGCACGCTCGACCCGATGGCGACCGGCGTGCTCGTGCTCGGCATCGGACGGGCGACGCGGCTGCTGACCTACGTCGTCGGCGCCGACAAGGAGTACCTCGCGACGATCCGCCTCGGCGCGTCCACGACGACCGACGACGCCGAGGGCGAGCTGCTCACGTCGGGCGACGCCTCGGGAGTGACCCGCGGCGACATCGATCGCGAGATCGCGCTCCTGACGGGCCCGATCCTGCAGGTCCCGAGCTCGGTGAGCGCGATCAAGGTCGACGGGCAGCGGGCCTACGCGCGCGTGCGCGCCGGCGAGGACGTCGAGCTCGCCGCCCGGTGGGTCACCGTCAGCGAGTTCGCTGTCGGCGACGTGCGGCCGGTCGGCGCTGCTGCGGGGGGAGTGCCAGGGCTGGACGTCGACGTGCGCGTCGTGTGCTCGTCGGGCACCTACATCAGGGCGCTCGCGCGCGACCTCGGGGCGAGCCTGGGCGTCGGCGGGCACCTCACGGCGCTGCGCCGGACGCGGGTCGGTGGCTACCCGCTGGCGATGGCGCGCACCCTCGACGAGCTCGAGGCGTGGCCGCAGGACGTCCCCCTCGACGTCCTCCCGCTGGCCGACGCCGCGCGCGCGACCTTCCCGGTCCGTGAGCTGACCGCGAACGAGGCCGCCGCGCTGTCCTACGGGAAGCGGATCGAGGCCGGTCCGCCGACCCCGAGCGAGCCGGTCGCAGCGCTGTCGCCCGCGGGGGAGCTCGTGGCGCTGCTCGAGACGAGCGGCGAGCACGCCCGGCCGGTGCTGGTCTTCGCCCCTGCCTGAGCGCTCGGCCCTGAGCCGGCGGGACGGCCCTCAGGTGGGGGCGAGCAGGTACCGAAGGACCCCGGTGAGCGACAGCCCGTCGCGCAGCTCCCCGGCAAGGACGAGGTCGCGCACCTCCTCCAAGGGGACCCACGCGATGCGTTCGGACTCGCTCGGGTCCGACGGCGGCCCGACGTGGGTCGCGCCGTCGGCGACGAACACGTGGAACGTCTGGTCCGACGTGCCGTTCGCCGGGTGGTACGTCTGGAGCGGGCGGACCGGACCCGGACGCCAGCCGGTCTCCTCGAGCACCTCCCGGGCCGCCGCCTGCGCCGGTGTCTCGCCCGGGTCGACACGTCCCGCCGGGATCTCCCAGCCCCACGTGTCGGTGATGAACCGGTGCCGCCACAGCAGCAGGAGGCCGCGGCCGGGGTCGTGGACGACGGTGCTGGCCGCATGCATCGGCATCCGCACGACGTGGTGGTCGATGCGGCCGTGCCCGGGCACGTCGACGTCGACGAGCGCGAGCCGCACCCACGGGCTGTCGTAGATGGTCCGTTCACCGAAGGTCTGCCACCGCATGCCCCGACCCTACGGCCCGCGTTCGGGAGCGTGCGCCGAGCGTGGCAGTCTTGTCCCGGCTGATCCTGCCGCGCGCAGGCACGGTCCCCGTCCGAGCTTCGAGGAGTACGCGTGCAGTGCTGGACCGATCTGGCGGACGTGCCGAGCGGCTACGGTCCCTCGGTCGTGACGATCGGGAACTTCGACGGTGTGCACCGCGGGCACGTCGGGGTGCTGGAGCGCATGGTGAGGGACGCGCGGGCCGTGGACGCCCGAGCGGTCGCGGTGACGTTCTCCCCGCACCCCTCCCAGGTGCACCGGCCGGACACGGCGCCGCCGCTCCTGACCGGCGACGCCGACCGTCTCGAGCTGCTCGCCCAGACCGGCCTCGACGCCGTGCTCCTGCTCGAGTACACGCTCGACTTCGCTCGCCAGACGGCCGAGGAGTTCGTCGTGCGCTACCTCGTCGAGGGGCTCGCGGCCCGCACCGTGGTCGTGGGTCACGACGTGCGGTTCGGCCGGGACAACGCCGGTGACCTGACGACGATGATCGAGCTCGGCCGCACCCACGGGTTCACGGTCGAGGTCATCGACGACGTCGCCCCCTCCGGCGCTGTCGCGGAGCCCGCCCCGGGCGCCGCTCCGCACCGACGCTGGTCCTCGACGTGGGTCCGCGAGCTGCTCGAGGCCGGAGACGTGGCCGGGGCGGCCCGGGTCCTGGGTCGGCCGCACCGCATGCGTGGCATCGTCGTGCACGGCGACGCGCGCGGGCGCGAGCTCGGGTTCCCCACGGCCAACCTCGCGCAGGACGCGACGGGCATGGTGCCGGCGGACGGCGTGTACGCGGGCTGGCTGCGGCCGCTCCGGGCACCTGGCGACCCGGCCTCCGAGGCGTCGGACGTCCTGCCCGCCGCGATCTCGGTGGGCACCAACCCGACGTTCGAGGGCGTCCAGCGCCGGGTCGAGGCGTACGTCCTGGACCGCACCGACCTCGAGCTGTACGACCGGGAGGTCGTCCTCGAGTTCGGCGCCACCCTGCGCCCGACCGTGCGGTTCGACTCGATCGAGGAGCTCGTCGTGCAGATGCGCCTCGACGTGGAGCACGTCCGGGCCGCACTGGCGACCGCGCCGCCGCGGGCCTGAACGCTCCCCCCGGTCGGGTCGGGCCGGGGCGTCGTCCCTGGTAGCATCTAAGAGCCGTCAGATCGGCCGCGGAACGAGAGCGCTCGGGTGGACATGCCCCGGAGCACCGCGCAACGAGTACACCTGGAGAGCTGTGCCCCTCGAAAGTGCCGTCAAGCAGTCCATCATGACCGAGTTCGCCACCCACGAGGGTGACACCGGTTCTCCCGAGGTCCAGATCGCGATGCTCACGCAGCGCATCAAGGACCTCACCGAGCACCTCAAGGTCCACAAGCACGACCACCACAGCCGGCGCGGCCTGCTGCTGCTGGTCGGCCAGCGCCGTCGCCTCCTGGGTTACCTCCAGAAGGTTGACATCAACCGCTACCGCAGCTTGATCGAGCGGCTCGGCCTGCGCCGCTAGCTGTTCGCAACCAGCCCGGACCCGCACGGGTCCGGGCTGGTTCCACGCTGGGCCCGGCATCGTCGTCGGACCCGGCCGCACCACCGTGACACCACTCGCGCCGACCCGCCCGTCTGGTCCTCGGTAGTGGCATCCGGAGCTCTCGAGCTCCGAGCGCCTCGATCGAAGACCGTCGTGGTCAGGGCGACGCCTTCACAAAAGAGGAGGGCACCCATGGAGGGTCCCGAGATTCAGTTCGCCGAGGCAGTGATCGACAACGGTCGCTTCGGAACACGCACCGTCCGCTTCGAGACCGGCCGCATCGCGCGCCAGGCCGCCGGCTCGGCCGTCGCCTACCTGGACGGTGAGACGACGCTGCTGGCAGCGACGACCGCCGGGAAGCACCCGAAGGACCAGTTCGACTTCTTCCCCCTGACGATCGACGTCGAGGAGCGGCAGTACGCCGCGGGCAAGATCCCCGGCTCGTTCTTCCGCCGTGAGGGTCGCCCGTCCACCGAGGCGATCCTGGCGTGCCGCCTGGTCGACCGCCCGCTGCGCCCCCTGTTCGTCAAGGGCCTGCGCAACGAGGTCCAGGTCGTCATCACCGTCCTGACGATCCACCCGGACGACTCCTACGACGTCCTCGCCATCAACGCCGCGTCGATCTCGACGCAGCTGTCCGGCCTGCCGTTCTCGGGCCCTGTCGCCGGCGTGCGCGTCGCGTTGATCGACGGCCAGTGGGTCGCGTTCCCGCGCTACTCCGAGCGCGAGCGCGCGACGTTCGACATGGTCGTCGCCGGCCGCGTCGTCGGTGACGACGTCGCGATCGCGATGATCGAGGCCGAGGCCCCCGAGAAGTCGTGGAACCTCATCAAGTTCGAGGGTGCCACCGCGCCGACCGAGGAGGTCGTGTCGCAGGGCATCGAGGCCGCCAAGCCGTTCCTCCGTGTCCTGTGCGCCGCGCAGGCCGACCTGGCCGCGCGCGCCGCCAAGCCGACGCAGGCCTTCCCGGTGTTCCCCGAGTACCAGCCCGACGCCTACGCGGCTGTCGAGGCGGCAGTCGAGGGCCCGCTCGGTCAGGCGCTGTCGATCGCTGACAAGCAGGACCGCGAGAACCGCCTCGACGAGGTCAAGGCTGAGGTCCTGGCGTCGCTCGCCGACGTGTTCGCCGGTCGCGAGAAGGAGCTGTCCGCAGCCGTCCGCGCGGTCACCAAGAAGCTCATCCGCCAGCGCATCCTCACGGACGGCTTCCGGATCGACGGGCGCGGGCTGCGGGACATCCGCACGCTCTCGGCCGAGGTCGAGGTCCTGCCCCGCGTCCACGGCTCGGCGCTGTTCGAGCGTGGCGAGACCCAGATCCTCGGGGTCACGACGCTCAACATGCTCCGCATGGAGCAGCAGCTCGACACGCTCTCCCCGGAGACGCGCAAGCGCTACATGCACAACTACAACTTCCCGCCCTACTCGACGGGTGAGACGGGCCGCGTCGGCTCGCCGAAGCGCCGCGAGATCGGTCACGGGGCGCTCGCCGAGCGCGCGCTCCTGCCCGTCCTGCCGAGCCGCGAGGAGTTCCCCTACGCGATCCGCCAGGTCTCCGAGGCGCTCAGCTCGAACGGCTCGACGTCGATGGGCTCGGTCTGCGCCTCGACGCTCTCGCTGCTCAACGCCGGTGTGCCGCTGCGCGCAGCGGTCGCGGGCATCGCGATGGGTCTCGTCTCCGACACCGTGAACGGTGAGACCCGCTACGCGGCGCTCACCGACATCCTGGGTGCCGAGGACGCGTTCGGTGACATGGACTTCAAGGTCGCCGGCACGCGCGAGTTCGTCACGGCGATCCAGCTGGACACGAAGCTCAACGGCATCCCCGCCTCGGTCCTCGCCAGCGCGCTGACGCAGGCGAAGGAGGCGCGTCTCGCGATCCTCGACGTCATCAACGAGGCCATCGACACGCCCGACGAGATGAGCCCGTACGCGCCTCGCGTCATCACGGTGCAGGTCCCGGTCGACAAGATCGGCGAGGTCATCGGCCCGAAGGGCAAGATGATCAACCAGATCCAGGCTGAGACGGGCGCCGACATCTCGATCGAGGACGACGGCACCGTCTACATCGGCGCCACCGACGGACCGTCGGCCGAGGCTGCACGGGCCGCGATCAACGCCATCGCGAACCCGCACATGCCCGAGATCGGCGAGCGCTTCGTGGGCACCGTGGTCAAGACCACGACCTTCGGCGCGTTCGTGTCGCTCTCGCCGGGCAAGGACGGTCTGCTCCACATCTCGCAGATCCGCAAGCTCGTCGGCGGCAAGCGCGTGGACAACGTCGAGGACGTCCTCTCGGTGGGCCAGAAGGTCCAGGTCGAGATCGGCGAGATCGACCCGCGCGGCAAGCTGTCGCTGCACGCGGTCGTCGACGAGGCCGAGGGCGCTGCTGCCGCGGTCGACGCCGGAGCCGACGACTGACGTGCCCTTGGACCTCCCGCTCGTCGCGCCCGGTCAGCCGGGCAGCGAGCTGACCGCCGGGCAGGACGGCGGCGCACATGTGCGCCGTTCCGTCCTGCCCGGCGGGGTCCGCGTGCTCACGGAGCACATGCCCGGTCTGCGCTCGGCCACGGTCGGGGCGTGGGTCGGGGTCGGGTCACGGGACGAGAGCGACGGCCATCACGGCTCGACGCACTTCCTCGAGCACCTGCTGTTCAAGGGCACGACGCGGCGCACGGCGATGGACATCGCGGAGGCCTTCGACGAGGTCGGCGGCGAGGCCAACGCGGCGACCGGCAAGGAGCACACCTGCTACTACGCACGCGTGCTCGACACCGACCTGCCGATGGCGGTCGACGTCATCGCGGACATGGTCACGTCCGCGCGACTGGACGTCGACGAGCTCGAGACCGAGCGCGGTGTGATCCTCGAAGAGCTCGCGATGAACGACGACGACCCGAGCGACGTCGTCCATGAGCAGTTCGCGACCGCCGTCCTCGGAGCGCACCCGCTCGGACGGCCGATCGGCGGCACCCCGGACACGATCCGGGCCGTGCCGCGCTCCGCCGTCTGGGAGCACTACCGCGAGCACTACCGCTCCGCGGGCCTCGTCGTGACCGCGGCCGGCGGCGTCGACCACGACGCGCTGTGCAAGCAGGTCGCGACGGCCCTGGCCGACGGCGGCTGGGACCTCACGCCTGACGCGACGCCCCTCGGCAGGCGCGGGGCCGACGACGTCGAAGGTGGCATCCCCACCGCCGGCGTCGAGATGACGACGCACCGCGTCACCGAGCAGGCGAACGTCATCGTCGGCGGTACCGGCCTGACGGCGACCGACCCGCGGCGGTTCACGCTCTCCGTGCTGAACGCCGTCCTCGGCGGTGGGATGTCCTCCCGGCTGTTCCAGGAGATCCGGGAGAAGCGCGGGCTCGCGTACTCGACCTACTCGTTCGCGTCGGGCCACGCCGACACCGGGATCTTCGGGGTCTATGCCGGGTGCGCGCCGGGCAAGGTCGACCAGGTCACCGAGCTGCTCGTCTCCGAGTGGGAGCGCCTCGCCGACAGCGGGATCACCGACGGTGAGCTGCGACGGTCCATCGGGCAGCTCTCGGGCGGGCTCGTGCTCGGCATGGAGGACACCGGCTCGCGCATGAACCGGCTCGGCAAGGCCGAGCTCGTGCTCGGCGAGCTCATGTCGCTCGACGAGACGCTCGAGGCGGTCCAGTCGGTCACAGCGGCCGGGGTGCAGGAGCTCGCCGCCGAGCTCGCGTCGCGCCCGCGGTCGTTCGTGCGGATCGGGCCGTTCGGCGACTGACGCCGCGGGACGCTCGGGCCACCGGCCGTCAGGCCGTCCAGCTGGGAGCAGCTGTGATCTCGGGCGCGTCCGACGAGAGATCCGCGAGGGCTCGCGCGACGGGATACCAGCACGCGGCGCACGCCATGGCTCCGGCGGACAGCGCGCAGGCGAGCAGGAGCAGGTCGGAGCTGCCACCCGACCACATCGAGGCGATGGGGGCAGTCGTCGCGACCTGGGCCGCCAGCAGCGCCAGCGCCCCGACGCGGCCCGCGCCCGAGACGAGGGCCGCCGCGACGACCAGCAGGAGGAGTGAGCCGCCAGGCTCGACCGCTGCCGTCGGGAGCAGCGCCGCCTCCGCCGTGCCCCACCCGTAGGCCTCGGTCCCGACGAGCACCGCGACGGCGCCGAGCCACAGAGCGAGCGCAGGGACGCCGACTGCCAGGAGGGCGCGGCGGGCCGCTGGACGGCTCACACGGTCCGCACGCGTCGCATCGTTCGACTCTCGAGCCGCCCGCAGCGCCCACCACCGGGCACCCACGAGGGCGATCAGGACCACCACCGGAGCGAGCGCGGCGGGATCGGCCAGCGTGAGAGCCCAGCCGTCGACGGACCAGTCGATCGGCTGCGCCGGTCCGGGCCACGAGAGCGGGGAGACCAGGGGGCTCGCGGGCACGAACGCCAGTGAGCACTGGGCGCCGAGCGCCGCCGCGCCGACGACGACGGGAAGCCACGGGCGTCCGGTGCGTGCCTGGTGTGCGGTGGCGACCCAGCAGACGGCCACCCAGGCCAGAACGGTCAGCGTCCAGCCGAGCGACGTCCGCAGGCTGTCGCTCGCGAGGACCGGTGGCATCGGAGCGAGGACGAGCGGCGACCCGTCCGGCGCCGTCAGGTGGGGGACCTCCCACGCCGCGCGTGCCGAGGACTCCGAGGCGTGGACCAGAGCCCACGACGCGGTCGCGACGCCGAGCACGAGCACCGCGACCCCTGCCGCGGGGTGCCGCGCCGATGTCGCGAATGTCGCAGTGCTCATGGTGGCTCCATCGGCGGCCGTGGGGTCGGCCTTGAGGCGACCCGCGGTGGGAGCGGCCCGAGGCCCGCCTCCGACCGGCGCGACGCGTTCGACTAGGGTGGCTCTCCGTGAGCGAGCAGATCAAGGTTGCTGTCCTGGGTGCCGCCGGACGCATGGGTGCGACCGTTGTCGAGGCGGTCCGCGCGGCATCCGACCTGGAGGTCGTGGCCACGGTCGACGCGGGCGACGACCTGTCCCTGCTGACCGATGCCGGAGCCCAGGTGGCCGTCGACTTCACCGTTCCGTCCGCGACCGAGGGCAACGTCCACGCCCTCATCGATGCCGGCATCCATGTCGTGGTCGGAACCACGGGCTGGACCGAGGACTCGCTCGGGCGGGTGCGCGACCACCTCGCGGACCGCCCGGGGGTCGGCGTGGTGATCGCGCCGAACTTCGCGCTCGGGGCTGTGCTCGCGATGACGTTCGCGGCGCGGGCGGCGTGCTACTTCGAGTCGGTCGAGGTGATCGAGCTGCACCACCCGGACAAGGTCGACGCGCCGTCCGGCACAGCCCGGCACACGGCGGCCGCGATCGCCGCGGCGCGTGCGCAGGCGGGCGTGGGGCCGAGCCCGGATGCGACGACCACGGCGCTCGACGGGGCGCGGGGCGCGGACGTGGACGGCATCCGGGTGCACTCGGTGCGGTTGCGCGGGCTCGTCGCGCACGAGGAGATCCTTCTCGGCAACCCGGGCGAGCTGCTGACCATCAAGCACGACTCGTTCGATCGCGTGAGCTTCATGCCTGGCGTGCTGCATGCGGTGCGCCGCGTCGGTGCGCGGCCGGGGCTGACGGTCGGGCTCGAGCACCTGCTCGACCTCGGATGACGGCCATGACGTCGACTCTCCGCTCACGGCTGCCCCATGCCTCGCTCATCGGCGCGGTCGCGCTGACGGCGTTGCTGGGCCTGTACCTGTGGCTCGTCGCCGATCGCGCGGTCGCGCTGCTGGGTACCGCGGAGCCCGTCGGGATCGTGCTGGGCGCGGGCGTGCTCCTGCTCCCGCTGCTCGGAGTCTGGTCGATCGTGCGCGAGTGGCGCCTGGCCGTCGACGTGCAGCGCATGGCCGACGAGCTCGCCGCCGTCGGCGCCCTGCAGGTCGACGACCTGCCGCGCTCGCCGGGCGGCCGGATCGACCGCGCCGCGGCAGGGGCCCAGTTCGAGACGAGCCGCGCCGAGATCGAGGCCGCCCCGGAGGACTGGGGCTCCTGGTATCGACTCGCGTTCGCGTACGACGCCGCGGGGGACCGGCGTCGGGCGCGCGAGTCCCTGCGCACGGCTTCACGGCTGCACCGCGCCGCCTGAGCGGTCAGATCGCGGCGGACCAGCGGTGCTCGGCCACCTGACGCTCCGTGCCGTCGGCCATCGTGCCGCTCGCCAGGGTCCGGATCGCGTCGTCGGCTCCGAGCCCGGCCGAGGCCAGGAACTGCGCGCGCGCGGAGTCCCCGTCGAGCACCCAGGTCTGCACGTGGTCGGCACCGTCCTCGCGCATGAGGTCGACCGCGGCCGCGAGCAGCCGCGAGCCGTGCCCGGCGCGCTGCGCCCTGGGGGCGACCTCGAGCGCGAGGATCTCGCCCCCGGGTGCGTCGAGCGGCGAGTCCTCCGGCGCCGGGAGCGGGCCGACCGCGACGAAGCCGACGACGTCTGCTCCCTCGCACGCGACGAGCACGCGGTGGCCCCGCGTCGGTGGCGACGTGATCGCGACCGCCCAGCGTTCGGCGAACACCGCACCGTCGAGCTCCGCCAGGGCGGTCTCGCCGAGCGAGACCCGGTGCGCGTCGCGCCACGCGGCGAGCTGCGTGGCAGCGATCGCGAGCTCGTCTCCGGGAACGGCGGGGCGGACCGAGACGTCGGCCTGCTCGCTGAAGAGCGCCATCAGGGACCGACCAGGGCGCTGGGGCCCGTGGCGGGGCTCCGGCCGGGCAGTCTGCAGCAGGTGGCCAACGGGACCTCCGGGAGTGGTCGACGGGCGACGACGGGCGCCGCACGGTGGGGCGGCGTGGTGAACGTCGAGGCTAGCAACCCGGGCCGCACCGAGGCTCCGCGGCAACGTCGCACGGGCCGGTCCTCAGGGCATCCCCAGTGCGCGCAGGACCGCCGCCGTCGCCGCGGCGACGATCACCACGACGATGAACGGCGCGCGCAGCGCGAGCGCGATCGCGGCGACGACGACCGCGGGCAGCCGGGCGTCCACCACGAGGGAGTGACCGGAAGTGAATGTCTGCACGCCCACGAGCGCAGCCCGGCGAGGACGAACGGTGTCAGGCCGAGGGCGACGACGATGGCGAGCCCTGCCGCCGTCTGCGTGACACGGGTGCCGAGGCGGGGCCACACCAGTCCGAGGAACGCCGCGGCCGCGGCCGCATCCAGCCCGTAGCGCCGCGGGTCGCCGAGGGCGTCGCCGAGCAGCGCACCGACGAGCGTGAAGACGTTCCAGAGCACGAAGACCCCGATGCCGGTCCACCAGAACCCGGCGCGCGACGCGGCCCGGTCGTGCTGCGCGGCGGCGACGGCGGTCGACTCGTCGATCGTCAGCTGCGCGGCGACGGGCCGCCGCCAGCCGTGGGCGCCCAGCAGGGGAGCGACCTGCGGACCGTACAGGCCGTTCCGGGTGCCGAGCAGCCCCGCGGTCGCGACAGCGGCGACGGCGCCGCCCGGGCCGAGCACGCCGATGAAGGCGAACTGCGAGCCCCCCGAGAACATCAGGAGGCTGAGGGCTGCGGTCTGCGGGAGGTCGAGGCCGGCGGCGACCGCGAGCGCCCCGAACGACACGCCGTACAGGCCCGTCGCGAGCGAGACCGACACGGCCTGGCGGATCGCCTCCCGGACCGCGGGGCTGCGATCGGGGCTCACGTCGACACTGTCGCACACCGCCCTGGCGGCGCGGCGGCGCGGTCCACGCCGGGCGGGCCCCTCCGCGTCCTACAACGCGACGTACACGGTCTCGAGGTACTCCTCGATCCCTGCCTCGCCACCCTCACGTCCCAGCCCCGAGGACTTCACGCCTCCGAAGGGCGCGCTCGCGTCCGAGACCATGCCCCGGTTGATGCCGAGCATCCCCGTCTCGACGCTCTCGACGAGGCGCATGACACGCCCGACGTCCCGCGTGTACGCGTAGGCCACGAGCCCGAACTCGGTGCCGTTCGCGAGCGCGACGGCCTCGCCCTCGGTCGCGAAGGTCATGACGGGGGCGACCGGGCCGAACACCTCCTCGGTGACCACGAGGTCGTCGGGGGACACGTTCTCGAGCACGGTGGGCGCGTAGAAGTACCCCGCACCCCGCGGGCGGTGGCCGCCCGACCGCACACGGGCGCCACCGTCGACCGCGGCGGCGACCGCGGCCGCGACACGCTCGACGGCGGCCGCCTCGATCAGCGGGCCCGCCGTCGTGCCGGGCGTCGCGCCGTGGCCCATGACCAGACGGTCGAACGCGGCGGTGAGCCCGTCCGTGAACTCGGCGGCGACAGACTCGTGCACGAGGAAGCGGTTCGCCGCGACGCACGTCTGCCCGGAGTTCCGCATCTTCGCTGCGAGCGCGCCCTCGACGGCGGCGGGGATGTCCGCGTCGTCGAACACCAGGAAGGGCGCGTTGCCCCCGAGCTCCATCGACGTGCGCAGGACACTCTGCGCGGCACTGCGCAGCAGGATCCTGCCGACCTCCGTCGAGCCGGTGAACGACAGCTTGCGCAGTCGCGGGTCGGCGAGCAGCGGCGTCGTCAGAGCGCCGGCGGACGAGCTCGGCAGGATGCCGAGGACGCCGGCCGGCAGTCCGCGCGCCTCGAGCTCGGCGCGCACCATCTCGGCGACGTAGGCGGTGGTCAGCGGGGCGAGCTGGGCCGGCTTGACGATGACGGGGCAGCCGGCCGCGAGCGCGGGCGCCATCTTGCGCGCGATCATCGCGATCGGGAAGTTCCACGGGGTGATCAGCAGCGCGGGGCCGACCGGCCGGCGCAGGACGAGCTGGTGAGCGCCACCGGCGGGTGCCCGGCGCGCGAGCCCGTCGAGCCGTACGGCCTGCTCGGAGTACCACCGCACGTAGTCGGCCGCGTAGGCGACCTCGGCGCGAGACTCCGCGAGGGGCTTGCCCCCTTCGGCGGTGACGAGGGCGGCGAGGTCCTCGGCGTGGGCTCGCATCTCCTCGAACACCGCGCGCAACAGCTCGGCGCGGGCGCGGGGCGAGACCGCCCGCCACTCCTCGCGTGCGGAGTCAGCCGCCGTGAGCGCCGCCAGGGCGTCCTCGGGTCCGGCGTCGGCGACCTCGAACAGCACCTGGGTGGTCGCCGGGTCCGCCACCTCGAACCTGCGGCCGGACGCGGCGGGGCGCCACACGCCGTCGATGAGCAGCTCCGTCGGGACATGGGCCGCGACGGTCGGGGGGAGCGTGGGCGTCGACATGTGCCCAGTGTCGACCTGGGCCCGCGGTCGCGCCAGGCGCCTGCCTTTAGGATGACCGCCATGACGACTGCGGCGGGTGCACCGGTCCCGACCCCGTACGAGGACCTCCTGCGGCTGGTCCTCGAGACCGGAACCCCCAAGTCCGACCGGACGGGCACAGGGACCAGGAGCCTGTTCGGCCACCAGCTGCGCTACGACCTGTCGGCGGGGTTCCCGCTCGTCACGACCAAGCGCGTGCACCTCAAGTCGATCGTCTACGAGCTGCTCTGGTTCCTGCGCGGAGACTCCAACGTCGCGTGGCTGCGCGAGCACGGCGTGAAGATCTGGGACGAGTGGGCCGACGAGAATGGCGAGCTCGGACCGGTCTACGGCGTGCAGTGGCGGTCGTGGCCGACGCCCGACGGCCGGCACGTCGACCAGATCGCGCAGGTCATCGAGGCGATCCGTCGTGATCCGGACTCGCGTCGCCACATCGTCTCGGCCTGGAACGTCGGCGAGATCCCGTCGATGGCGCTCGCGCCCTGCCACACGATGTTCCAGTTCTACGTCGCGGACGGCCGGCTCTCCTGCCAGCTCTACCAGCGCTCGGCCGACATGTTCCTCGGGGTGCCGTTCAACATCGCGTCCTACGCCCTGCTCACCCACATGGTGGCGCAGCAGACAGGTCTCGAGGTCGGGGACTTCGTGTGGACCGGCGGCGACTGCCACATCTACGACAACCACGTCGCCCAGGTGCGTGAGCAGCTTGCGCGAGCCCCGTACCCGTACCCGACGCTGTCGCTGCGCACGGCGCCGTCGATCGACGAGTACGCGTTCGAGGACGTCGAGGTCGTCGGGTACCAGCACCACCCGACCATCACCGCCCCGATCGCGGTCTGACGGGTCGCGCGATGAGCCTCGCACTCGTGTGGGCGCAGACGCCCGACGGCGTCATCGGCCGCGACGGCGCGCTGCCGTGGAGCGTCCCGGAGGACCTGGTGCACTTCCGGGCGCTGACGTCCGGTCACCCCGTCGTCATGGGACGCGCGACGTGGGAGTCCCTCCCGCCGCGCTTCCGGCCGCTGCCAGGTCGCGAGAACATCATCCTGTCCCGGACGCCGGGGTACGACGCCGACGGCGCCCAGGTCGTGACGACGATGGCCGCCGCGCTCGAGCTGGTCGCAGGTCGAGAGGCCTGGGTGATCGGCGGTGGCGCCGTCTATGAGGCCGCCATCGGGCACGCCGACAGGCTCGAGGTCACCGAGATCGACGACATGGTTGCGGGCGACACCTACGCCCCCGTGATCGACGCGGGCTGGGCGCTGGCCGCGCGCGAGCCCGCAGCCGGCTGGCACACGTCGGTCACGACCGGGGTGCGCTACCGGTTCTGCTCGTACCGGCGCGCGCTCCCAGCCCCAGGCGCGGACCGGCCGGAGCCGTCCGGCCGGTAGACCCCGCCCTCCTGCGCCCGGCACCCCAGCGGCCCGCAGACCGCGGACGGTGGGTGCCGGGCGCCGCCGGTGTCAGACGAGGTGCGGCTTGACGTCCGTCGTGTAGATGTCGGTCAGCTGAGCCTTGACCTCGGTGAGCACCGTCTTGGCGTCCTCGTTCTGGGTCACGACCCGCCCGAAGCCGTCGGCGATCACCTTGTCACCCCCGGGCAGGAAGGCGCGCGCGAAGTCCTGGGTACGGACCACGGCGATCTGGTCGATCGCCGTCTGGATCTGCGGGGCGCCGGCGACGAGGGTGCTGACGTCCGCCGAGGTGCGGGTCGGGATGTAGCCGGTGGCGGCCGAGAACGTGACGGCGTTGTCGGGCTGCGTGAGGAACTTCAGGAAGGACGCGGCGGCGAGCTGCTCCTCGGGCGTGATGTCCTTGGGGATGCCGAGCCCGGCGCCGCCGGAGGGGCAGACGGGCTCGGTCGCGGCCGGACCGCCGGGCAGGAAGCCGACACCGACGTCGAAGCTCGCGGCCTTGAGGATCCCGACGAGGCTCCCGGTCGAGCTGACGGTCGCGCTGACCGCACCCGAGGACAGGTCGGCCGCCTGGTCGTTGGCCGTGACACCGGCCCACTTGTCGTCCTGCACGCCCTTGCGGACCCACTCGAGCGCCTCGACGACCGGGTCGGCGTCGATCGTGATGTCCCACTCGTCGCTGTACGACCCACCCTGACCCCACGCGTTGTTCTGGAACGTCCAGCCTGCGTAGCCGGCGATCGCGGGGTACTGGAACGCGTTCTGGGCCCCGGTCGAGGCGCCTTTGAGCTTCGGTGCCCAGTCGCCGAACTCCTGCCACGTCTTCGGGGAGCGGTCCGGCAGGCCCGCGGCGGCCCAGTGGGCCTTGTTGTAGTAGAAGAGTGGCGTCGACCGCGCGTACGGGACGGCCCACTGCTGGCCGTCGAACTGGTAGTCCGCGAAGAAGCTCGGCCGGAAGTCGGTCGTGTCGATGTCCACCGCCGCGAGCAGCGAGTCCAGCGGGATGACCGAGTCGTTGAGGAAGTAGCGGAACCACCACACGTCGGAGAAGATCACGAGCCCCGGCAGGCCGCCGCCGGCGAGGGCCGTCTGGAACCGCTGCGCGACCTCCTCGTAGTTCTTGCCGGCGGTCACGAGGGTGACCTTGGTGTCGGACTGGGCGGCGTTGTACGCGTCGACGAGCTTCTGCTCGGTCTCCTGCGAGCCGCCCGGGTGGTTCGACCAGAAGCTGATCTCCTTGGCGGGCTTGACCCCGGCCCAGTCGGCGGCGCTCGCGGACGGGGTGGACGACGATCCGGCGGATGCGGTCGACGGCCCGGCGCACGCGGCGAGCGCGAGCGCACCGGCGCCGGCGGCCGACAGGCTGAGGAACGACCGGCGGTCCAGGGCGAGGTCGGGCACGTGCAGCCCACCGGGCGTGCGGGCGTTGCGGGACTGCGGGCGCGGACGGAAGAGGGCAGGGGACATGACGGTTTCCTCTCGGACGGGTGATGCGGGGGAGGGTGACGCAGGGGAGGTGGACGAGCGGGGCCGAGGGTCAGCCGGTGACGGCGCCCTGGGTGAGACCGGCGACGACCCACCGCTGGAGGGCGGCGAACACGAGCAGGATCGGGACGATGACGACGACGGTCCCCGCCATCAGCACGCCCCACGCGGCGGACCCGGACTCGCTGTTCTGCAGCAGCGTGAGCCCGACCGGAAGGGTCATGTAGCGCGGGTTGTCGGTGATGATCAGAGGCCAGAGGTACTCGTTCCACTCGAACACGATGCTGATCAGCGCGACGGTCGCGATCGAGGGAGCGGAGATCGGGGCGACGACGCTCACGAGCCGGCGCAGGTGACCCGCCCCGTCGATCTCGGCGGCCTCGACGATCGAGCGGGGCAGCGAGAGGAACTGCTGGCGCAGCAGGAACGTCCCGAAAGCCGTCCCGAGGCCGGGCAGGACGATGCCCCAGAGCGTGTTGCGGCCGCCGAGCTGGGCGATCAGCGTGTAGTTCGGCACGAGGGCGATGTGCGGCGGCACCATGAGCGCGACGAGCACGAGGGTGAACACGAGCCGCTTCGCCGGGAACCGGATGAAGACGAGCGCGTAGGCGGTCAGGAGCGCGAGGACGACCTTCGTGCCGGCGCCGACCGCCGTCACGATCGCGCTGTTGAGGAACAGGCGGCCGAACGACACGGTGCGCGCCGCCTCGACGTAGTTGCCCGGGTAGGCGGTCGACGACAACCACTGGATCGGCAGGTGCACGATCTCGCCGGGCCGCTTGAACGACGAGAGCGCCATCCAGGCCAGCGGGAGCACGACGGCGACCGTGGCGACCGCGACCGGGAGGTAGCCGCCGAGTAGTGAGCGCAGCCACGAGGGTCGACGGTCGGGCCGGAGGATGGCGGCGGGGACGGCGACTCGCCCGGTGACGTCCGGAGCGTGGATGGTCGTGGTCACGAGTAGTGGACCCTCCGCTCGAGGAAGCGCATCTGCAGCACCGTGACGACCAGGAGGATTGCGAACAGGATCGTCGCGATGGCCGCGGAGTACCCGGCGCGGCCGTTGACGAACGCCTCGACGTACACCTGGTACATCAGCGTCGTCGTGCCGTCGATCGGCCCGCCCTTCGTCATCACGTGGATGAGGTCGAACGACTGGAGCGAGCTCAGCGTCGTGGTGATGAGCAGGAAGAACGTCGTCGGCGACAGCAGCGGGAGGGTGATGTGCGTGAACCGGCGCAGCGTCCCGGCGCCGTCGAGCGCGGCGGCGTCCAGCAGGTCCTGCGGCACCGACTGCAGCGCCGCGAGATAGACGACCGCGGCATACCCGAGGTTCTTCCAGACGTAGACGATGACCACCATCACCAGGGCCCAGTGGCGGTCGAGGTACCAGTCCGGCCCGGTCGCTCCCCACCAGCGCAGCACCGCGGACAGGGCGCCGTACATCGGGTCGAAGATGAAGAGCCAGACGAGCCCCACGCCGACGCCGGAGAGCACGTACGGCGCGAAGATGATCGAGCGCGCCGCCGTCCGCCCCTTGACGCGTTGGTTGAGGGCGGTCGCCAGCAGGAGCCCGAGCACCAGCGTCCCGCCGACCGTGGCCAGGGTGAACACGCCCGTGACCCGCAGGACCTCCCAGCTGCGGGGGTCAGCGAACCACCTGGTGTAGTTGCCCAGCCCGACGACCGTTGCGGTGCGTGAGCCGAGGTTCCAGCTGAGCGTCGAGTACTGGATGTTCAGGAGCAGCGGTCGGTAGGTGAACAGCGCGATCATGAGCAGGTTCGGACCGGCGAACGCGAGGAACGTGAGGTACTCGCGTCGGCGCGGGTGGCGGCGCCGTGGCGCGGCCTCGACGACGGTCATCCGCGCCTGCCGGCGAGGATCCCGCGCACAGGTCCGACGCGGTCCGCGATGATCGCTCGTAGCGGCCCGACGCGGTCGGTCATGACGGCGTCGACGCCCAGGTCGAGGGCCAGGGTGAGCTCAGCGTCGGTGTTGGGCGTCCAGCAGCAGGTCCGGATGCCGAACGTGGCCATCGCGTCGACGGTCGCGGGAGCCAGGAGCCGGTAGTACGGGTTGTAGTACTGCGGGCGGAGCTGGGCGAGCAGGCGCACGTCCGGCAGCGCCAGGCCCGCGTCGTTGAAGTAGATCGTCGCGCCCGCGGAGGCCTCGCGGAGCTCGAGGAGCCCCTCGGTCGACCCGCAGAACGCCGTGCCGTCGGCGCGCGCGCCCCGGACGACGCGGAGGGCCGGCAGCGCCGCCACGGGATGCTTCTGGTCGAGCACGAGCGGCACGCCGGCGCCTGTCGCGATGTCGAGGAGCTCTGCCAGGCGGGGGACGCGCAGGTCGCCCTCGCCCAGCAGGGCGATCTCCGGCCAGGTCAGTGCCGCGACGGGCCGAGGGTCGTCCCACAGCCGCGCGAACGTGTCGTCGTGGACCACGACGACGGTGCCGTCGGCCGCTAGCTGGACATCGACCTCGATCGCGTCCGCCCCCTGCTCGATCGCCGCGACCACGGCCGCCACCGTGTTCTCGCGGTGGGCGACGGGGTCGCCGCGGTGGGCGATGGCGAGCGGATGGACGGCTGCGAGCACGAACGGCCTCCGGACGATGTGGGCGTCAGCGGACCTGTGCGTCCGCCACGGCCGATCTCACACCTCTCGGGAGGTCCCGCCCGCAGGTCGGGGGCAGATTCGTCAGGAGTTCACGAGGTGTTCGATGCGGCGTCCCCGGCCCGCCGCCGGGCCGACCCACCAGCCACCTCCCGGACACGTCCCGCGAGATCCGGGTCGGGGCGCACCCGCGCGTCCTGCGGGACGAGTGCGTCCTCGCTCGCGCCGGGACGGTAGTTTGGCCCCATGCCTCGCGCCACCTCGCCCGCACGCCCCTTCGGCGCCGTGCTCACGGCGATGGTCACCCCGATGACCGCCCACGGCGAGGTCGACCTCGACGCGGCCGTGCGGCTCGCGACGCACCTCGTCGACAACGGTCATGACGGGCTCGTGCTCAACGGGACGACGGGCGAGGCCCCGACCACCCACGCTCCCGAGAAGGCTGCGCTCATCGAGGCGGTCGTCGGCGCCGTGGGTGAGCGCGCGTGGGTCCTCGCGGGAGCGGGCTCCAACGACACGGCACACGCCGTCCGGATGGCCGAGCAGGCCGCTGCGGCCGGCGCGCACGGGCTGCTCGTCGTGAGCCCGTACTACTCGCGCCCCTCGCAGGACGGCGTCTACCGCCACATCCGGTCCGTCGCGGACTCGACCGAGCTGCCGGTGATGCTCTACGACGTCCCCGGGCGCTCGGGGGTGCGGATCGCTCCGGCGACCGTCGCACGGCTCGCCGAGCACGACCGGGTCGTCGCGGTGAAGGACGCCTCGGGCGACCTGTACGGCGCGGCGAGCTCGATGGCCCGGACCGGGCTGGCCTGGTACAGCGGCGACGACTCGGCCTACCTCGCGCTGCTCGCGCACGGCGCCGCGGGTGTCGTGAGCGTCGTCGGGCACGTCGCCGGGCGCAGGCTCGCCGAGCTCACCGCAGCGTTCGACGCGGGCGACCACGCGCAGGCTCTGCAGATCTTCCTCTCGATCGTCCCTGCGATCGACGCGCTCAACGGCGCAGGTTTTCAGGCGGTCTTCGCCAAGGCGGCCGTCGAGGCGCTAGGCCTCATCCCCAACCGACACATGCGGCTGCCGTATCTGGCCGCGTCGGACGACGACGTGGTCACGCTGCGCGCCGGTCTGCGCGCCGCCGGTCTGCTGGACGTCGTCTCGAGCTAGACCTGGAGAGTTCATGAGCCATCCCCATCCCGAGCTGACCCTCCCCCCCGTCCTGGCGGAGGGCGCGCTGCGCGTCGTCGCCCTCGGCGGGCTCGGCGAGATCGGGCGCAACATGGCGGTCCTCGAGTACGCCGGTCGGCTGCTCGTCATCGACTGCGGCGTGCTGTTCCCTGAGGACAACCAGCCCGGCGTCGACCTGATCCTGCCCGACTTCGACTACATCAAGGACCGCCTCGACGACATCGAGGCGGTCATCCTCACGCACGGCCATGAGGACCACATCGGCGCCGTCCCGTACCTGCTGAGACTGCGCGCGGACATCCCGCTCGTGGGGTCGCAGCTGACGCTCGCGTTCGTCGAGGCCAAGCTCAAGGAGCACCGCATCACGCCGGTGACCCTCGCGGTGAAGGAGGGCCAGACCGAGCAGCTCGGCGCGTTCGGCTGCGAGTTCGTCGCGGTCAACCACTCGATCCCGGACGCCCTCGCGGTCGCCGTCACGACCGGCGCGGGGACGGTGCTGCACACGGGCGACTTCAAGATGGACCAGCTTCCGCTCGACGGCCGCGTCACCGACCTGCGCGCGTTCGCCCGGCTCGGCACCGCCGGGGTGGACCTGTTCATGGTCGACTCGACCAACGCCGAGGTGCCCGGGTTCCTCGCATCGGAGCGGGAGATCGGCCCCGTCCTCGACACGGTCTTCGCCGACTCCCCGCAGCGCATCGTCGTCGCCTCGTTCGCCTCCCACGTGCACCGCGTGCAGCAGGTGCTCGATGCCGCCCACCGGCACGGGCGCCGCGTCGCCTTCGTCGGCCGGTCCATGGTCCGCAACATGACGATCGCCGCCGACCTCGGCTACCTCACGGTCCCCGACGGCGTGCTCATCGACCAGAAGAAGCTCGACACGCTGCCCGACGACGAGATCGTGCTCATGTGCACCGGATCTCAGGGCGAGCCGATGGCCGCCTTGTCCCGCATCGCGAACAACGACCACAAGATCGCGGTGGGCCCCGGTGACACCGTGATCCTCGCGTCCTCCCTGATCCCCGGCAACGAGAACGCCGTCTACCGGGTCATCAACGGCCTGACGCGGCTCGGAGCGCGCGTCGTCCACTCCGGCAACGCGAAGGTGCATGTCTCCGGGCACGCGAGCGCCGGCGAGCTGCTGTACGTCTACAACATCCTGAAGCCGCGCAACGTCATGCCCGTGCACGGCGAGGTGCGCCATCTCGTGGCCAACGGCGCGATCGCCGTCGCGACCGGGGTGCCCGCGGAGCGCGTCGTGCTGGCAGAGGACGGGGTCGTCATCGACCTCATCGACGGCAAGGCCAGCGTCGTCGGCGTCGTGCCCTGCGGCTACGTCTACGTCGACGGGTCGAGCGTCGGGGAGCTGACCGACGCTGAGCTCAAGGACCGGGTCATCCTCAGCGAGGAGGGCTTCCTCTCGATCTTCGTGGTCGTCAGCTCGGCCGACGGCACGGTGCTCGTCGGTCCGCAGATCCACGCCCGGGGGTTCGCCGAGGACGACGCGGTGTTCGGCGACATCCTCCCCGAGCTCACCGCAGCGCTCGAGGAGGCCGCACGCGCGGGGACGTCCGACACGCACCAGCTGCAGCAGGTGGTGCGGCGGGTCGTCGGGCGCTGGGCGTCGAACCGGCTGCGCCGCCGCCCGATGATCATCCCGGTCGTCGTCGAGGCCTGACCTCTCGACAGGCCCGGTATCCCCTCGCGTTCAGCTCGGCGAGGGGGTGCCGGCGAGCGGGAGGTCGACGAGCTCGTCCGCCGCCGGGCGATGACGCGACGAGGCCGCGGCCGATCCGCCGACGATGAGCGCACCGCCGACGGCGACGGCGGCCGTGACGGGCTCGGACAGCACGAGCGCGCCGAGGGTCACGGCGACCAGGGGGTTCAGGTACGCGACGAGCGTGGAACGTGCCGCGCCGACCTCGGTGATCAGGGTGAAGAAGAGCACGAAGGCGAGCGCCGTGCACACGACCCCGAGCACGGCCAGAGACGCGATGGCCGGCGCACCGGGCATCGGGTGCGGACCCGACAGTGCGACGACAGGCACGTACACGAGCGCCGCGACGGACAGGCACGCGGCAGTGAGCGCGACCGGTGGGACGCCCTGCAGCGCGCGGTCCGCGATGATCGGCGCGATCGCGTAGCCGAGCGCGGCGAGCAGCACCTGCACGATGGGCCACGTGTGCCCGGGTGACGAGCCGAGTCCGGTGAGGAGTGCCACGCCGGCCAGCCCGACGACGAGGCCGAACCATCGCACGGGGGCCACCGGCCGGCGATCCCCGACGAGCCGCCCGAGCACCACGGCGAACACGGGCACCGTCGCGACCAGCAGACCGGTCGTCGAGCTCGCGAGGGTCACCTCGGCGTTCGACAGGAGGAACCACGGCCCGACGATCTCGAGCGCGGCGAAGGCAAGCAACGGTCGCCACCGACCGCGCAGGGCACCCAGACCGCCCTGGCGCGCAGCGAACGGGATCAGGACGACCGCTCCGATCGCGGTCCGGGCGAGCACGAGGGTCGCAGGCGACACCTCGGCGACGGCAACCTTGATGAGCAGGTACGGGACGCCCCAGATGAAGCCCATGACGCCGAGCAGGAGCCAGCCGCGCCGCGTCATCGGGCCGCCTCGCCCGTGACTGGCGGCGCACCCGTGACTGGCGGCGCACCCACCGCGGCCATTGCGCGCTTCACAGCTCGACCCACCTGCGTCACCTTTCCACCCGCCACCGACATCCTGATCGCGTGGCGTGCGCCCGCAGGGCACCACGATCCCACGCCCGTCGCGGGGCCCGGACCGACACGCACCGCTCGGGCTCCCCGCCCTGGCGCACCTCGCCCGCTACCGTGAGGACCATGGCGACCCGCACGTCTTCCCCGACCCCCCGCGCGAGCGCGAGCGGTTCGGCGTCGGCGCACCGGCCCGCTCCCCGCGCGAACGCCTCCAAGCAGGGCGGCTCGTCGCGGCCCTCAGGTCGGGCCGCGACCCCCCAGCCGCCCCGACGTCCGGCCCTCCCGCTGCGGATCGTCCGGGGCGTGTGGATGGGCGTCGCTCACGTCATCGGCGGCACGGCACGACGCGTCGGGCGCGGCGCGCGCGACCTGGACCCGGCGCACCGCCGCGACGGCATCGCCTTCGCGCTGCTCGGACTGGTCATCGTCGTGGCGGCCCGCGAGTGGTGGGGGTTGTCCGGGACGGCGGGTGACCTCGTCCACAACGTCGTCGCGGGCACGTTCGGGCGGGTCGGGGTCGTGGTTCCCGTCGTGCTCCTCGGGCTGGCGATCCGGCTCATGCGGCACCCAGAGCTGGGGCACGCGAACTCGCGCATCGGGATCGGCCTGTCGGCGATCACGCTCGCGGTCTGCGCCCTCGTGCACGTGTCCGCGGGGGCCCCCGATCCAGCCGACGGTTTCGGCCCGGTCCGCGACGCGGGCGGCGTGGTCGGCTACCTGCTCGGCACGCCGCTGGAGACGATGCTCACCGTGTACGTCGCGGTGCCGCTCCTGGTCCTGCTCGCCTTCTTCGGCCTGCTCGTCGTCACGGCGACCCCCGTGAACCAGGTGCTGCCCCGCCTGCGCGCGGGCTACGACCACCTCACGGGCAACCGTCGGGTCGAGGTCGAGCCCCAGGACGCACCGCTCGTCATCAACGCCGGCCACAGCGCCGTGCCCGAGATCGAGGCGCCACCGAAGCGGCGCAGGCTCCTGGCACGCAAGGCCCGGGGTGCGGCCACCGACCTCTCCGATGCCGCGCTTCTCGACGGGTACGACGGCGACGAGGCGTTCGAGCGTGCCGCCCTGGTGGCGGCGGACGCAGCCGACGCGGCAGCGGAGCCGGCCCCGGACACCGTCCCGACGGCCGTGCTCGAGGCCGGGGGAGCCTCGGCGGCCGCAACCCGCAGCGCCGCCAAGTCGCTCACGGCACCGGCCACGACCGGCGTCCCGCGCGGCGAGCAGCAGATGCTCGGCGGCGACGTGCTCTACGAGCTGCCGCCCGAGGACCTCCTGGTCAAGGGCCCGCCCCACAAGGTGCGCTCGGCGGCCAACGACCGCGTCGTCGAGGCCCTCACGACGGTGCTCGAGCAGTTCGAGGTCGACGCCCAGGTCACGGGATTCACCCGCGGACCGACGGTCACGCGGTACGAGGTCGAGCTCGGCCCGGCGGTCAAGGTCGAGCGCGTCACGGCCCTGTCACGCAACATCGCCTATGCGGTGGCGAGCGCCGACGTCCGGATCCTGTCGCCGATCCCGGGGAAGTCCGCGATCGGCATCGAGATCCCCAACACCGACCGCGAGATCGTCTCGCTCGGCGACGTCCTGCGCTCGAGCGCCGCGCGTCGGACCGAGCACCCGATGATCGTCGGCGTCGGCAAGGACGTGGAGGGTGGCTACGTCACCGCGAACCTCGCCAAGATGCCGCACCTGCTCGTCGCGGGTGCGACCGGCGCGGGCAAGTCCGGCTTCGTCAACGCGATGATCGTCTCGATCCTCATGCGCTCGACCCCGGACGAGGTCCGGATGGTGCTCGTCGACCCGAAGCGCGTCGAGCTCACGGTCTACGAGGGCATCCCGCACCTCATCACTCCCATCATCACCAACCCGAAGAAGGCCGCCGAGGCCCTCGAGTGGGTGGTCCGTGAGATGGAGGCCCGGTACGACGACCTGGCGATGTTCGGGTTCAAGCACATCGACGACTTCAACGCCGCGGTGCGGTCCGGCAAGGTCAAGCCGCTCGCCGGCTCCGAGCGCAAGATCGCCACGTACCCGTACCTGCTGGTGATCGTCGACGAGCTCGCCGACCTGATGATGGTGGCGCCCCGCGACGTCGAGGCGTCGATCCAGCGCATCACCCAGCTCGCGCGAGCTGCCGGGATCCACCTCGTGCTCGCGACGCAGCGACCGAGCGTCGACGTCGTGACCGGCCTGATCAAGGCCAACGTGCCGTCCCGCCTGGCCTTCGCGACGTCGTCGCTCACCGACTCGCGCGTCGTGCTCGACCAGCCCGGGGCCGAGAAGCTCATCGGCCAGGGTGACGCCCTGTTCCTGCCGATGGGCGCGGCCAAGCCGATGCGTACGCAGGGTGCCTGGGTCACGGAGAGCGAGATCCGCGCGGTCGTCGAGTTCGTCAAGCGGCAGCACAAGCCGAACTACCGTACCGACATCGTCCAGACGGTCGTCAAGAAGCAGGTCGACGACGACATCGGCGACGACCTCGACCTGCTGCTGCAGGCCGCGGAGCTCGTCGTCACGAGCCAGTTCGGCTCGACGTCGATGCTCCAGCGCAAGCTGCGGGTGGGGTTCGCCAAGGCAGGTCGGCTGATGGACCTCCTCGAGTCGCGGGAGATCGTCGGGCCGTCCGAGGGCTCCAAGGCGCGCGACGTGCTCGTGCTGGCCGACGACCTGCCCGCGACCCTCGCCCTGCTGCGCGGGGACCATGTCGGCACCGACGACACCGACGACGACGTGCTGCCTGGCATGCCGCCCGTCGCCCAGGACTACTACGACGACCTCGAATCGGAGGAGAGCGCCGACCCCTGGTCGGGCGACCGCCGGTGAACAGCGACCTGCTCGAGCCGTGGGGCGCGGTGAGCGCCGTCGTGGCGGTCGTGGCGATCTCCGCGCTCGTCGCCGTGCTCGTGCTGCTCGGACGCGAGCGGGGCCAGGTGCACCGCGCGCGGGAGCTGCTGGTCCTGGCGCGCGAGCTCCGGCACCGCTACGACGCGCTCCAGTCCGTCACGAAGGAGGGCGTGCTCGTCCTCTCGCTCTCCGGCCGCGTGATCGACATCAGCGAGCGGGCGGCCGCGATCCTCGGCGTCGACGCGCGCACCACCGTCGGCAAGGCGATCACCGACCTTCCCGTGGTCGTGGTCAACGAGCAGGGGCTGTCGATGAACCCGGCCGCGGTCCTCAGCCACCGGTACGGCACCTCGGGTGCGGGGTACTCCGTGGACTCTCAGCTCGTGGGGATCGTCCTGCCGGGCCAACGCGGCACCCAGGCCCGAATGGTCCAGGTCGCGACCCAGCTGGTCCCCGCCGGTGACGGGACCGCGCCCGCCGTCCTGACGACGCTCGTGGACGTGACGGGTCGCCGCGAGGTCGAGGCCGCGCTCGAGCGCAGTGAGATGCAGTTCCGCGTCGCGATGGAGAACGCACCGATCGGCATGGCCCTCGTCGACCTCGACTGGCGGATCGTCGAGGTCAACGTCGCGTTCGCCGAGCTGCTCGGCACCACCGTGGAGGCCCTGCGGTGGTACGACCTGGGTGCGCTGTCGCAGCCTGACGAGCGGGAGGCCGAGCGCGCGGACGTCGACCGGCTGCTCGCGGGGGAGCAGCACAGGTTCTCCCGCGAGAAGCGCTACCAGCGCGCCGACGGTCACCTCGTGTGGGCGGTGCTCGACGTCGCCCTCGTCCGAGGACCGTCCGGCGACGCGGACCACTTCGTCGTCCAGGTCCGCGACAGCACGGAGTCACGCCTGCAGGCCGAGATGCTCACGCACCGGGCGATGCACGACCCGTTGACGGGTCTCGCCAACCGCACGTTGCTCCAGGAGGTCCTGCAGTCCGTCCTCGAGCAGCCCGGTGTCGTAGACCGTGTCGCGGTGCTGGCGTGTGACCTCGACGGTTTCAAGGCCATCAACGACCGTTACGGCCACGCAGCGGGCGACGAGGTGCTGGTCCACGTCGCGGGCGTGCTGCGTGCCGCGACCGCCGGGCGCGGCACCGTCGCCCGACTCGGCGGGGACGAGTTCGTCGTCGTCGTCCAGGATCCCGACGCTGCCAAGGCCGTGTTCGACATCGCCGCGTCGATCCTGGCGATGCTGGCTGAGCCCGCCCGCGTCCAACGGCGCCGGCTCACCGTGAACGCGTCCATCGGGATCGCGCTGGCCGACCCTGACGCGATCGCGGGAGGCGCGCCCGCACTCCTGGCCGCGGCGGACGCGGCGCTGTACCGCGCGAAGGCCGCCGGACGGGGTCGGACCGAGGTCTACGACGCGTCGATGGCCGTCCAGGGCGCCGCGGGCAGCCTGCAGGCCGAGCTCGCCGACGCCATGGCGAAGAACCAGCTCGTCCTGCACTACCAGCCGATCGTCGACCTGTCGGACGGCCGGGTGATGGGGCATGAGGCGCTCGTGCGCTGGCAGCACCCGGACCGCGGCCTGCTGCTGCCCGGCTCGTTCCTGGGCAGCGTCCAGGAGGTCGGCCTCGCCGGTGCCCTCGGGACGTTCGTCGCGACCGAGGCCGCCGGCTACCTCGCCCGGTGCGCCGACCAGAGCCGATGGGTCTCGATCAACGTCTCGGCCGACCAGCTGGGTGACGGAGAGTTCGCCGCCCGCCTGCTCGCCGAGATCTCCCGTCATCGGCTCGCACCGGGCCGCCTCGTGGTCGAGCTGACCGAGACGACGCTGGTGGCCTCGGGCACCCGCATCCGCCACGAGCTGACCCAGCTGAGCGCCGCGGGCGTCCCCATCCTGCTGGACGACTTCGGGACGGGCATCTCGCCGTTGTCCTACCTGCGGGACCTGCCGGTCAACGGCGTCAAGCTCGACATGTCCTTCACGTCCGGGATACCGGACGACCCGGTCGCTGCGAAGGTCACCCGGGCTCTGGGTGCGCTCGCGCGCGAGCTCGCGATGGTCACCATCGCTGAGGGCATCGAGAGCGAGGAGCAGGCCGCGTACCTGCACCGCAACGGCTGGCGGTACGGGCAGGGCTGGCTGTTCGGCAGCGCGCAGCCGGAGGGTGCGGCCGCAGGGGCTGCCGCACGCGGGTGACCGCAGGGCCGCGTCAGCCGGTCGTGCGAGGGACGACGACGGGGGCGGTCCCGGTGGGTGTCGGCGGCGTCGTGCGCTCGGGCGCGCCGGACCCCGCTGCCTCGACCACGCGCGCGGTGCGCGCGGCGACGTCGGCCGCCGAGAGCGTGGCGGTGCCGCCCGCGATGTCCACGAGCGCGTGCACCTGGTGGCCGCTGCGCCGGTCGACGGTGATCGGGGTCCACTCGACACCCGTCACCCGTGCCGGTCCTGCGGCGCGACCCTCAGCGGCGAACGCGCCGGTGGCCTCGACATGTGCGGTGAGCATCAGTCCCGAGTCGGTCTTGACGGAGCAGCACGCGCCGTCCTGGTTCGAGACGTAGTTGCCGAGCCCGTACGCGACCCACATGCCCTCCCCGCGCGGCCCACCGGTGAGCTTCGCGACGGGCTGCGGGACGTGCGCATGGTGCCCGATGACGAGGTCGATGACGCCGGAGTCGGCGAGCTGCTGGTCGATCGCCACCTGTTCGGCGGTCGGCTCGGTGACGTACTCGACGCAGCAGTGCACGCTCGCGACGACGAGATCGGCGCCGGCCGTCCGGGCAGCCGTCGCCTGGGCCACGAGTGCGGGCACGTCGATGAGGTTGACCGACCACGGCTTGTCGGCGTCGATCGGCATCCCGTTGGTGCCGTACGCGGCCGCGATCTGGGCGACCGTGATCTGCTGGCCGGCGCGTTCGAGCGTGTAGAGCTGCGGCTGGCTCTGCTCGATCGCGGAGCGCGCCGTCCCCACGTGTCCGATCCCTGCGGCATCGAGGGCGTCGAGGGTCGCCGTGACGCCCTTGAAGCCGCGGTCGACCGAGTGGTTGGACG
This sequence comes from Cellulomonas sp. WB94, assembly GCF_003115775.1. Lineage (NCBI taxonomy): Bacteria > Bacillati > Actinomycetota > Actinomycetes > Micrococcales > Cellulomonadaceae > Cellulomonas > Cellulomonas sp. WB94. The sequence continues at coordinate 129,728 of NZ_QEES01000004.1, read as the reverse complement.
CGGTGGAGCAGCCGTCCCAGCCCTGGGTCCGCAGCGCCGCCGCGATCTCGGCCGGGGTGGCGAACATCGGGTAGCCGCTCGGCGCGGTGCCGGGCGGGGCGACCGGCACCTCGAGGTGGCACAGCGCGAGGTCGGCTCCCTGCACCCACGGGTCGAGACCCGCGAGCACGGAGGAGAAGTCGTAGCCGCCGCCCGCGGCCCGCGCCGAGGACAGCACCGGGAGGTGTGGCAGGACGTCGCCGGCTGCCACGATCGTGAACTGGGCGTCGGGGTCGGGTGTCGGCGTGGGCGTCGGAGTGGTCGCCTGGGCGACAGGCGAGACGGCAGCCGACGGGCCCTCGGCCGCGGCGACCTCGGCGCCGGGCGAGCGCGCGACGAGGGGCGCGAGCGCGGCCGCCGCGGTGAGCAGCAGGCCGATGGCCAGTGCCACGACCCGACGCCGGGTGCCGGGGGTGTCGGCACGGGCATGACGGGTCACGCGTCGGACCTTAGCGCCTCGCATGTGGCCCTCGTGCACGCGGTCTGTGCGACGGTCCAGGCGCGCCGGGCGGGCGGCGATGGACAGCGACGCTGCGGGGCGCCTCTAGGCTGTCCGAGTGGTCCCCACCGTCCCGTCCCGCCTGAATCTTGCCAACGCCGTCACGGTCCTACGGATCGCCATGGTCCCGTTCTTCGCCGTCGCGCTCCTGGCCGACGGCGGTCACACGGTGCGGTGGCGGCTCGTCGCGACGGTGATCTTCGCCGTCGCCGCCGCGACCGACCGGGTCGACGGGCTCATCGCGCGGCGGTCCGGGCAGGTCACCGACCTCGGCAAGCTGCTCGACCCGATCGCCGACAAGCTGCTCATCGGGACAGCCCTCGTGCTGCTCTCGGTCCTGGGCGACCTGTGGTGGTGGGTGACGGTCGTCGTCCTGGTGCGCGAGCTGGGGATCACCGTGATGCGGTTCTTCCTCCTGCGCTACCTGGTGCTGCCGGCCTCGCGCGGCGGCAAGGTCAAGACGGTCCTTCAGTCGGTCGCGATCGGTGTCTACCTGCTGCCGCTGAGCCACCTGCCGGCGTTCGTCACGGTCGTGGCGGGCGTGCTGATGGCAGCGGCCGTGGTGGTCACGCTCGTCACGGGTGCCGACTACGTGAGGACGGCCGCCAGGATCCGTCGCGAGGAGCACCGCCCGCCGTCGGCGACCGCATGACCGACGCACCGACGGTCTCGGAGGGTCTCGGCCCGGAGACCTTCGCTGCCGCCGCGCTCCTCGATGCGCTCGCCGCGCGGGGGTGGAGCGTCGCTGTGGCCGAGTCGCTCACGGGCGGACTGGTGATCGCGTGCCTGGTCGACGTCCCGGGCGCTTCGAGCGTGGTCCGCGGCGGCGTGGTCGCCTACGCGACGGATCTCAAGGCGACGCTGCTGGGGGTCGACCCCGAGCTGCTGGCGGCGCGCGGACCGGTGGACCCCGACGTCGCGATGGCGATGGCACAGGGGGTGCGACACCTGCTGGGCGCCGACGTCGGGCTCGCGACGACCGGTGTCGCCGGTCCGGACCCCCAGGGCGGCCACGTGCCGGGAACGGTGCACCTTGCGGTCGCCGCGCCGACGACGACCGAGGTGCGATCGCTGCTGCTCACGGGCGGACGTGGCGAGGTCCGGGCCGGCGCACGCGCCGCCGTGCTCGAGCTCGCGCTCGAGGTCGTGGGAGCGCACGGGTGATCTTTGAGCGTCGGCCGGGCGCATCGGGACGCGTCCGGGAACACCGGGGCCAGGCCGGACGTTGGGTCTGACGTGATGAGCACCAGGCCCCCGACACGTCCTGCCGCCGCGAGGGTCAGCGGTGCACGGTACGGTGGGGCTATCCCCGTCAAGGGACGAACGGACGTATCGGTCGCAGTTCACGCGAGGCCGATCGGGACGCGTACCGGAACCGGGCACGAGGTCGAACGAGACGCGAGAGGGGGACGCCAGATGGTCGTACTACGCCGCGAGATCGGTGATGTGCTGCGGGATGCCCGCCAGCGCCAGCGTCGCACCCTGCGCGAGGTGTCGTCCGCCGCGCGGGTGTCCCTCGGGTACCTGAGCGAGGTCGAACGCGGGCAGAAGGAGGCGTCGTCCGAGCTGCTGGGCAGCATCTGCGACGCGCTCGACGTCCCGATGTCGCTCGTGCTCCGCGAGGTCAGCGACCGGATCGCCATCGCCGAGCGTCTCCTGATCCCGGACACGATCCCGTTCGAGCTGACCGAGTCGCTCGACAGGGGTGTCGACGCCGGCTGGGCGCGCGCCCGGGCGGAGCTCACCCCCATCGGCTGACCGGTACCGGTCCGTTCGCTCCTGGGTCGTCGGCTGGTCCGTGGCCGTGCGGCGATCAGTCCTCAGACGTGCTGGCAGGTCGGGCAGTAGAACACCGGCCGCTCCTGCGGGGGTCTGCGCGCCGTTCCCACGGCGATGGGCGTGCCGCAGCGTCGGCAGTGCTGACGGTGGCGGCCGTGAACCTGGCGGCTGAGGTCGGCCACGCCGCGGTGCGCGCCGGCCGTCGCGAACGCCGCGGCTGAGCGGCCCATCAAGGTCCGGGCCGTCATGAGGACCGCCGAGGCGTCCACGCGATCCGCCGGGGTCCACGGCCACAGCCGCTGTGCGAAGAGCGACTCCGCCATCCAGATCGTGCCGATCCCCGCCACGACCTCCTGGTCGAGCAGGACGTCGCACACCGGTTCCGCACCCCCCGCGCCCCACCGTCGCAGCGCCTCCGTGAGCCCCGGTCCCGGGAAGTCGTCAGCCAGCAGGTCGGGCCCGAGGTGACCGATCAGGGTGTGCTCGTCGCGCGTGGCGACGACGTCGACCATGCCGAGCCCGTCGCCGATCGCGGTCCAGGTCTGCGCCCCCAGCACCGCCCGGACATGCTGCCCACCGGCGCGCGCACCGGGTGCCCCGGTCCGCTCGATACGCCACGAGCCCTCCATGCGCAGGTGCGTGTGCAGGGTGCGCCCGTCGTCGAAACGGGTCAGCAGGTGCTTGCCGTACGGCGCGGTGCGCAGGACGGTGCGGCCGACGAGGTCCACGGCGGCAACCGTCGGCCAGCGCAGCTCTGACCGGATCAGCACGCGCCCGGCCAACGCCTGGTCCAGGCGGGCCGCCGTGCGCCGCAGCACGTCACCCTCGGGCATCGGCCGCTCCCACCGTGGTCGGCCTCACTGCTGACCGCGGAGTCGCAGACCCCGGGGGGTCGGGGCGAAGCCCGCACCGGCGAGTGCGCGACCGAGGGGTCCCCGTAGCGCGTCACCTGCGAGCAGCTCGGCACCGTCGGCGCGGGCCAGCGTCATCCGCCCGAGCCGGCCCGCCCGGATCATCTCGGCGAGCCGCGCGGCAGCGGGCGCGAGGAGCGCGTCGTCGGCCGTGAACGTCAGCACCGTGCGGCCGCCGCGCTCGACGTACAGGACGAGCGCCCCGTCCACGAGCACGACGACGGCCCCTGCCTTGCGACCTGGTCGGTGGTGACCGGCCGACGCCTCCGCGGCGGGTGCGCTGCTCGGCGCCGGCCACGCGAGGGCGGCGCCGTAGGGGTTGGCGGGGTCCGTCGCCGCGAGGGCGATGACGAAGGACGGCTCGATGGCCCCGTCCCCCCGGGGGCCTCCTCCCGGGTCGGTGGACCGCGCCACTGCGCGTTCGACGCTGCGGGCGTCCGCACGCAGGCGGTCGACGGCCCCCGGAAGGGCGAACTGGGAACCGCCCAGATGCTCGACGAAGTAGCCGCGGCGCACCTGGCCCGCCTGCTCGAGGGCCGCCAGGACCCGGTAGACGGGACCGAACTGGCCCGCGATGCCCTCCGCCGGCGCCACGGCCCGCGTCAGCACGCCGTGGCGGTCGAGGAGCTGGGCCGCGAGGGCGTGCGCGCGCAGCGTCGGGTCCGGTTCGCGCGCAGGCAGCAGCGACCAGCGCCCGCCCGACTCCTGGCCGACGGCGGTGGACATCAGCCGGTCCGGACGCGCGAGGCCGCCGCGCAGACCGAGGCGGGAGCCGCGCGCGAGCGAGTGGCTGCGCCCGGGTGCCGGAGGTGTCCGGTGCGCCGTCCGTCCGGCACCGAGTCGGGCGCGCAGCGGCGCCAGTCCGTCGTTCGTCACGAGACCGGCCCACACCAGGTCCCACAGAGCGGCCGTCACCTCGGCCTGCGTCGCGGTCCGGTGGGGTTCGGCCGGGTCGTCGTCGGGACCGGCCAGGAGCTGCCCGACGCGTCCCACGAGACCGCCGAGGAAGTAGGCGCCGCCAGCGTCGAGCGCGTCGAGGACCGCGCGGTGCAGGGGAGAGTCCGCTGGGCCTCCCGGCTCGACCGGGTCGACGGCCGGAAGGGTCAGGTCGGCGACCGCGGCCGGGTGGAGGCTCACGAGCCCGTCGTTGCCCGCCAGCGCGCCGTGGCCCGCCCACAGCACCTCGCCCGCCGCGGTGAGCTCGTCGAGCAGCGCGGGGGAGTAGTCCGCGACCCGCGCGGGCAGGACGAGGGTCTCGAGTGCGGAGGCGGGCACGACGGCACCAGCGAGCTGCTCGACCGCGCGAGCCAGGCCGTCCAGGCCGTGGAGCATGCCGGACCTGTGGGAGGCCCCTGCCGTGACCGGTGCGGGATCGATGCCTTGCCAGCGCGGCAGGAAGACCCCGAGCACGCGGGGGTCGACCGGCTCGACCTCGGAGCGGAGCGCTGCCAGCGACCGTCGGCGCAGCGTCCGCAGGACGTCGGCGTCGCAGAACTCGTCGCCGACCCCGCCCAGCACGTCGGGCCGCAGCCGTCCCTGGACGAGGGCGCCGGACTGCTCGAGGCGGCGCAGCACGTCGGTCACGACCGCGACCCCCAGTCCGAAGCGCACAGCGACGTCTGCCGCGGGGAACGGTCCGTGCGTGCGGGCGTGCCGGCGCACGAGGTCCCCGAGCGGATCGGGCAGCACGTCGGTGAAGACCTCGGGGACGCCCACGGGGAGTGCGACGCCGAGGGCGTCCCGGAGGCGTCCGGCGTCCTCGACGGCCGCCCACTGCTCCGTCGACGCCGCCTGGACGCCGGCGAGGCGGACGGGGATGAGGCGTCGAGCGTCCTCGAGCTCGCTGAGCCATCCCGCCACCTGTGGGCGCACGTCCTCGCGGGTTCGGCGCTCGATCTCGGCGACGGGCAGGGGACCGTGACGTCGCACGACGTCCGCGACCTGCTCGAGCGAGCGCGCCTGCCGGTCCGGGGCGAACCCGCCGATCTCCGCCTCGGTCCGCACGACAGCGACGGGGTCGAGCAGGTCGGCGAGCTGGGACTGCCCGCTGCCGAGCAGCTCGGCGAGGAGCGTCGGGTCGAGAGTGAGCGCGGCGGCGCGACGCTCGGCGAGCGGGGCGTCGCCGTCGTACAGGAACTGGGCGGTGTACCCGAACAGGAGCGACTGCGCGTACGGCGAGGGTGTGGGTGTGGTGACCTCGACGACGCGCACGCGGCGGGCGGCGACGTCACGCATCAGGGTGGTCAGTGCGGCGATGTCGAAGTCGTCCTGGAGGCACTCGCGGACGGCCTCGAGAAGGATCGGGAAGTCGTGGTACTGCGCGGCGACGCTCAGGAGCTGTGCCGACCTCTGGCGCTGCTGCCACAGCGGCTGTCGCTTGTCCGGGCGGCGGCGCGGCAGCAGCAGCGCGCGGGCCGCCGCCTCCCGGAAGCGGGCCCCGAACATCGCCGAGCCACCGAGCTCGGCGCGGACCGCGTCAGCCACGTCGTCCGCGTCGATGAGCAGGTCCGCGGCCTCGATGGCCGGCCCGTCGTCGGACCATCGGGCTCCGGCGTCACCGCCTGCCGCGGCGTCCGTGGCCATCAGGTCCGGGAGGCGCAGCACGATGCCGTCGTCGGCGTGCATGGCCGCGACGTCGACCCCGAACCGTTCGCGCAGGCGTGCGGCCACGACGAGTGCCCACGGACCGTGGACGCGGGCGCCGTAGGGCGAGTGGACGACGATGCGCCAGTCGCCGATCTCGTCACGGAAGCGCTCGACGACGAGCGTGGCGTCGGTCGGCACCTCGCCGGTCGCGGTGCGCTGCTCGTGGACGTAGGCGAGCAGGTTGTCGGCCGCCCACGCATCGAGCCCTGCGCGCTCGACGGTCGCGCGGGCCTCGTCGTCGGGCAGCGCCAGCAGCTCACGGACCCAGGCGCCCATCGCCCGGCCCAGCTCGGCGGGACGGCCCGGGGAGTCGCCCTTCCAGAACGGCAACCGGCCCGGGAGCCCCGGTGCCGGTGTCACCACGACGCGGTCGGACGTGATCTCCTCGATGCGCCACGTGCTCGACCCCAGCGTGAACGTGTCACCGACGCGCGACTCGTAGACCATCTCCTCGTCGAGCTCGCCCACGCGCTTGCCGCCGCGCGGGCGCCCCGCGACGCGCTCGTCGTCGGCGGCGACGTCGCTCGCGGCCGACGCGCCGGCCAGGAACACGCCGTACAGTCCGCGGTCGGGGATCGTGCCGCCGCTCGTGACCGCGAGTCGCAGGGCGCCCGGCCGCGCCGAGAGCACGTCGAGCGTGCGCTCCCAGACGATGCGCGGCCGCAGCTCGGCGAACTCCTCGCTCGGGTAGCGACCGGCGAGCATGTCGAGCACGGCGCGCAGGGTCGCGTCGCCGACCGTCGCGAACGGTGCGGACCGGCGCACGAGGGTCGCGAGCTCGGCGACCGACCAGTCCTCGACGGCGACCATCGCGACGACCTGCTGCGCGAGGACGTCGAGCGGGTTCGACAGGACCGACAGCTCCTCGAGCTCGCCGCTGCGCATGCGGGCCGCGGTGACGGCGGCGGGGACGAGCTCGCCGCGGAACGTCGGGAACACGATGCCGCGGGAGACCGCACCGACCTGGTGACCAGCGCGGCCGACGCGCTGAAGACCGCTCGCGACCGACGGTGGCGTACCGACCTGCACGACGAGGTCGATCGCCCCCATGTCGATGCCCAGCTCGAGCGAGCTCGTCGCGACGACGGCGGGAAGTCGCCCCGCCTTGAGCTCGGTCTCGGTGCGGGTGCGTTCCGCCCGGCTCATCGACCCGTGGTGGGCGCGCGCGAGGATCGTCGACGCGTCGCGCGTGTCGATGCCCACCGACGTGCCGGACTCGCCGGGCGACTGCGCGGGGCGCAGCGTGCCGGGGTCGGGGACGAGCTCCCCGCGGCGCTCGGCCCACACCTCGTTCATCCGTGCGGTCAGCCGCTCGGCGCCGCGGCGCGAGTTCGTGAAGACGAGCGTCGTGCGGTGGTCCGCGACGAGGTCGACGACGCGCTCCTCGACGTGCGGCCAGATCGACGGGCGTGCGACGGGGCCCGCTGCCGGACCGGTGAGGTCGACCTCGCCCGGTGGGAGCGGGGGGACGCCGGTCGGGCCACCGCCGCGCACCCCGGGGGTGGCACCGAGGTCGGAGAGATCTGGCACGGGGACGACGACGGACACCTCGATCCGCTTGGTCGACGGGGGCTGCACGACGACGACACGCCGCCCGCCGTCGACCGTCGACCGTGCGCCACCGAGGAATCGCGCGACCGCGTCGACCGGTCGGACGGTCGCGGACAGGCCGACCCGCTGCGCCGGACCCGGTCCACCCGGGTGGTCGAGCAACGCGTCGAGCCGTTCGAGCGAGACGGCCAGGTGCGCGCCGCGCTTCGTGCCGGCGACCGCGTGGATCTCGTCGAGGATGACCGTCCGGACCCCCGCCAGGCCGGCGCGGGCCGCGGACGTCAGGATCAGGAAGAGCGACTCGGGGGTCGTGATGAGGATGTCGGGCGGGCGGGTCGCAAACGCTCGACGCTCGGCCGGGGGGGTGTCGCCGGTGCGCACGCCCACCTGCACGTCCGGGAGCTCGAGCCCGGCGCGCGTCGCCGCCTGCCGGATCCCGACGAGCGGAGAGCGCAGGTTCCGTTCCACGTCGGCCGCCAGGGCCTTGAGCGGTGAGACGTACAGCACCCTGCAGCGCTCGATCGCGGGGACGGACGCGACCGGCGTGCCGTCGCGTCCGGGCGCCAGGAGGCTGTCGATGGCCCACAGGAAGGCCGCGAGGGTCTTGCCCGAGCCGGTCGGGGCGACGACCAGCGCATGCTCACCTGACGCGATCGCGGACCAGGCGCCCGCCTGTGCGGACGTCGGCCCGGCGAAGGCGCCCGTGAACCAGTCCCGGGTAGGCGCCGAGAAGCGCGCGAGCACCTCCGCGTCGTCGTCCACCGGACCATTGTTGCCGTCCGCACCCACACCGCGCCGCTCGCGGTCGGCGCCGATGGCTGAGCGCGTCGTCGACGGATGGCAGGCTGTGCGGGTGCGCTTACGCGAGTTCTGGCAGCTGGTCGACGAGGTCTTCGGCCGGGTGCACGGACGCGCCCTGACGAACGACCTCGTCCTGACCGCGCTCGACGGCCGGACGGCGGCGGCCGCGCTCGAGGACGGTGAGGAGCCGCGCACCGTCTGGCACGCGCTGTGCGATGCGATGGACGTCTCGGACACGCGACGTTTCGGCGCGAGCCACCGGCAGGCACCACCCCGCCGATAGACCCGTGGCAGGCTGGAGGCGTGCCCGCGAGCCTGGCCCCGACCGTCCGTCGGGCGCGCGCCGGGCGGCCGACCCTCGCCGACGCGTGGGACGCCGCGGGTTCGCTCGCGACCACGGCGCTCGGGCTCGGGGCGGGGATCGCGATCGTCGACGGGGCGCGCGCGAGCCACCCGCCGGCGATCCTGGCCGCCGCCCTGGTGGTCGCCGTCGGGGACCTCGTGCTGCGCGCGCCCCTGCGGCTGTTCGCCCGCGCCGCCGGTGCCATGGGCGCCCTCGTCGCGGGCCTGGCGGCGCAGGTCCTCGTGGCGTGGGTCGCGCTGACGCACGTGCCGGGGATCGTCGTCGACTCCGGCGTCTCGGTCCTCGCCGTCCTGCTCATCGCGTCGGTCGTCATGGCGGTCGGCCGGTGGCTCTGGGGGGTCAACGACACGGAGTACGTGCTGGGCGACGTGATCCGCCGCGCGCGGTCCCGGGCGCGGCGTGCGGGGCTCGTGCCGGAAGGCGCGTCAGCCGTGCCGGGTGCAGCGGCGTCATCGGGGACGCGTGCCGAGGGTGGGCGCCCACCGGGACTGCTCGTCGTCCAGCTCGACGGGGTGGCGGCTCCCGTCCTCGCCATGGCCGTGGAGGCCGGCCTCGCGCCCACCGTCGCGCGCTGGCTGGCGTCGGGCAGCCACCGTCTGGACCCGTGGTGGTCGCGCGTCCCCGCGACGACGCCGTCGAGCCAGGCGGCCCTGCTGCACGGCGACTCGAGCGGGATCCCGGCGTTCCGCTGGTGGGACCGCGACCTCGGCCGCCTCGTCGTGACGAACCACCCGACCGACGCAGCCTTCGTGGAGTCGACGCTGCCCACCGAGCACGGTCTGCTCGCGCCGGACGGTGCGGCCATCTCGACCATGTTCAGCGGCGGTGCGGCAACGAACCTGCTCGTCATGAGCCGGAGCGTGCGGGCGCCCGACGGTTCGCGCGGCGGCTTCGGCCCCGGTCCCGCCTACCTGCGGTTCTTCGCGAGCCCGTTCGTCTTCACCCGCGCCGTCGCGCGCAGCGTCGCGGAGATGGCCAAGGAGCTCTACCAGGCGCGTCTGCAGCGGGTGCGGGGGGTCGAGCCCCGGGTGTCGCGCGGCGGCTGGTTCGTCGTGCTGCGCGGCATGACCAACGCCCTGATGCGCGACCTCACGACCTCGCTCGTTGCCGAGCACCTCGTACGCGGCACCCCGATGATCTTCGTCGATCTCGTCGACTACGACGAGATCGCGCACCACGCCGGCCCGACCCGTCCCGAGGCGCTGCGGGCCCTCGAGGGGCTCGACGGCGTGCTGCATGTCCTCGAGGAGGTCCTGCCGGTCGCTGCGCGCGACTATCAGGTGGTCGTCCTGTCGGACCACGGGCAGTCGCTCGGCGCGACGTTCGAGCAGGTCGAGGGCCGCAGCCTGCTCGAGGTGGTGCGCTCCCTCATGGCCGATCCGGACGTCGACGGGGTGCAGGCCGTGGCGGGCGAGGAGTGGGGGCCCCTCAACTCGCTCCTGACCTCCGCCTTCTCGATCTCACGGCCGCGTGGAACCGTGCTGCTCGGTCCGGACGCCCCGTCGCGCGCCGGACGACCTGAGCGGGTCGGCATTCCTGATGTGGTCGTCACCGCGTCCGGCAACCTCGGACTCGTGTGGTTCCCGTCCGCCCCCGCCCGGCTCGCGCTCGAGGACCTCCAGGAGCGGTGGCCCGGACTGGTCGCGGGACTGGCCGCGCGGCCCGGGGTCGGAGCAGTCGTCGTGGACACGGCGTCGCGCGGACTGGTCGCCGTCGGCGCGCGCGGTCTCGTGCTGCTCGAGCTCGACGTCGCACCGGAGGGCGAGGATCCGCTCGCGGGATGGGGCTCGCAGGCGCGAGCCGACCTCGCCCGGGCGGGCCGGCTCGAGCACACCGGCGACCTGCTCGTCATCTCTGCCATCACACCTGGAGGTCACGTGCATGCGTTCGAGGGACAGGTCGGCTCGCACGGCGGGCTCGGCGGCGACCAGAACCGCGCCCTGCTGCTGCACCCCAGCGGGCTCGTGGTCGACGCCGACCTGCTCGGCGACGTCGACGGCACCGCGATGCTCGTCGGGGCGGAGCAGCTCCACGTCCAGCTCCTGCGCTGGTCGGCCGCCCTGGGGCTGCGGCCATGAGTACCCCGCGTCGGAGCTCCGTCGCGGTGCGGTGGCTCGGTCATGCGAGCGTCGTCCTCGACCTCGGCGGCGTCCGCCTGCTGACGGACCCTCTGCTGCAGCGCCACGCCGGCCTGCTGCGGCGGCGCGGCGGCGCGCCCGACGTCGCGGCGTGGCAGGGCGCAGCTGCGGTGCTGATCTCGCACCTGCACTACGACCACGCCGAGATCGGCTCGCTCGAGCTCCTCGACCACATCCCGGTCCTGTCGGCACCGGCGAACGTCCGGTGGCTGCACACGCGCGGGTTCGAGGCCGCGGTCGGTCTGCACGCAGACGCGTGGTGGACCGTGCCGGGCTCCGACGTCCGGGTGCGGCTGACGCACGCCGTGCACGGCGACCGCCCGATGCGGCGGCGTCCCAACGCCGCCAACGGCTTCGTCGTCGCGGCGCCAGGGCTGCGGATCTGGTTCGCAGGAGACACGGCACCGTTCCCCGCGATGGCGCACCTGCACGAGCTCGCGGACGGACCGATCGATCTCGCCCTCGTGCCTGTGGGTGGCTGGGGCCCGCGGCTGTCGGGAGGGCACATGGATCCCGTGCAGGCGGCACACGCGTGCGCCGTCTCCGGCGCTCTGGCCGCGGTCCCGGTGCACTGGGGGACGCTCCACGCCCCCGCGTCGCGGCGCCTGCCGCCCGGGTGGATGGACCGGGCGGGAGCGGCGTTCGAGGTCGCGCTCGAGCGGTTCGCCCCCGACTGCCGGGCCCTGGTGCTCGAGCCGGGCGAGGCCGTCGAGGTGGTCGCGCGCGGCTCGGCCGGATGACCGCACCGTACGGGGGCGGTGTTCGGCGTGTCGCAGCGATCGAACACGTGTTCGGGTAATGTGGCCCTCGGTGCGGACGTCCGAGGCACCTGTCGGATCAGCGCATGCCCACGGGCAGCGCCCTGCGGCAGAGCCCTGTGGACAGAGCACAGACGGATGTCGGTGGTCAGGCATAGCGTCACCCGAAACCAGAGACCAGCCCCAGAACGTGCAGCGATCCGCTGCCTGAGACGACGAGGTGTGACATGGCAGCTCCGCAGGACCGTACGAAGGCCCTCGAGGCCGCGCTCGGCCAGATCGACCGTCAGTTCGGCAAGGGATCGATCATGCGACTCGGCGACGAGGGTCGTTCCCCTGTCGCGGTGATCCCGACCGGCTCGCTCGCCCTCGACATCGCGCTCGGCATCGGCGGGCTCCCGCGCGGCCGGGTCGTGGAGATCTACGGCCCGGAGTCCTCGGGCAAGACGACCCTCGCGCTGCACGCCGTCGCGAACGCGCAGCGTGCCGGTGGCATCGCGGCGTTCATCGACGCGGAGCACGCGCTGGACCCGGAGTACGCGAAGAAGCTGGGCGTCGACACCGACAACCTGCTCGTGTCGCAGCCCGACACCGGCGAGCAGGCGCTCGAGATCATGGACATGCTGATCCGGTCCAACGCGATCGACATCGTCGTCATCGACTCCGTCGCGGCGCTCGTCCCCAAGGCCGAGATCGAGGGCGAGATGGGGGACAGCCACGTCGGTCTGCAGGCCCGTCTGATGTCGCAGGCGCTGCGCAAGATCACCGGCGCGCTCAACTCGTCAGGCACCACAGCGATCTTCATCAACCAGCTGCGCGAGAAGATCGGTGTGTTCTTCGGTTCCCCGGAGACGACGACGGGTGGCAAGGCGCTGAAGTTCTACGCGTCGATCCGTCTGGACATCCGGCGCATCGAGACCCTCAAGGAGGGCACCGAGGCCGTCGGCAACCGCACGCGCGTGAAGGTCGTCAAGAACAAGATGGCCCCGCCCTTCAAGCAGGCCGAGTTCGACATCCTCTACGGCGTCGGCATCTCCCGCGAGGGCAGCCTGATCGACATGGGCGTGGAGCACGGGATCGTCCGCAAGTCGGGCTCCTGGTTCACCTACGAGGGCGACCAGCTGGGCCAGGGCAAGGAGAACTCGCGCGGGTTCCTGCGCGACAACCCGGATCTGGCCAACGAGATCGAGAAGCGGGTCAAGGAGAAGCTCGGTGTGGGAGCCGTGGTCGACGCTCCTGCCGAGGACGCAGCGAAGGTCGAGTTCTGAGCCGGCGACCAGGTGACGGCACGAGGGCGAGCCGCGTCATGGTGATCGACGTGGTGGTCGCCACCGCGGTCGCTGTGGCGGCGGCGACGTGACCTTCGGGCGCCCGGGTGGGCAGTCGCGGTCGCGCACCGGGAGCTCGCCGGCCAAGCGCGCGGGGGGAAGGTCGGGTGGCGGCTTCGGGCAGGAGCCGCCACCTGGTCCCTCGGCTGAGACCGATCGCGAGCCCGATCACGAGTCGATCGCGCGCGCCATCGGTCTGCGGATGCTGGCCGGCGCCCCGCGCAGCCGCGCTGAGCTCGCCGCGGCGATGGCGCGCAAGGACGTGCCCTCCGAGGTGTCGGACGCCGTGCTGGACCGGTTCACCGAGGTCGGGCTGCTGGACGATGCCGAGTACGCCCGGATGCTCGTGCGCACCCGCCAGGGTGAGCGAGGTCTGGCCCGACGCGCGATCGGCGCCGAGCTGCGCAGGCGCGGTGTCGACGACGAGGTGGCAGGCGAGGCGCTGGGCGAGGTCGACGACGAGGACGAGGAGCGCGCGGCGCGGGCGCTCGTGCGCCGCAGGCTCGTGGCGACACGGGGGCTCGACGCGCAGACGCGGACGCGGCGGATCTTCGCCGCACTGGGCCGCCGTGGCTACGGCGGCACGCTCATCAGCCGCCTGGTGCGCGAGGAGCTGGCCGCCGAGGGCGTCGAGGCGGACGACCTCGATAGCGGCCTCGACTCCCTGTGAGGTGCACGACCAGGACGCGGCCGTCGGGCGAGCTCGACGTGCGCGCCCTGGCGGACGAACCACCGCAGGTGCGCCAGAATGGGCACGGCACGTGACCGGGGGCGCAGCTTCGCGCGAACACTTCACAGCCTGGCGCGGGAGGTGCATGTGACTGTCGGCGACATCGCAACGATCGTGGGCCTGCTCGTGGCGTGCCTGGTCGCGCTGCTCCTGGTGCTCGTGGCCCGCCGCGAGGCCGACGCGCAGCGTGCGCGGGCTGCCGACGACGTGGCGTCAATCAAGGACGAGGCACGCTCGCTCCTCACCGACGCGCAGCGGCGCGAGGCACGGGCCGCTGCGCGTGAGGATGAGCTCTCCGCCGAGCAGCACGTCCTGACCGACCGCGAACGTGCGGTGCGTGCGCGGGAGGACGCGGTCGCCGAGACCGACCGCTCAGTCGCCCGTCGTGCGGCCGACGCCGAACGGGAGGCAGCGGAGCGGCTCGCGTCCGCCGACCGCGAGGCCCGCGGCCGGCTCGAGGCCCTCGCGGGCCTGACGGCCGACGAGGCACGGACGCAGCTCATCGCCGGCCTGGTGGCCGATGCGGTCAACGCGGGGGCAGCCCAGGTGCGGCGTGCCGAGGTGCAGGCGCGTCGGACAGCCGACGCGCGTGCCAAGCGGATCGTCGTCACCGCTGTGCAGCGCACGGTCGTCGCGACGAGCTCGCAGTCCGCCGTGACGATCCTGCCGCTGCCGTCGGACGAGATGAAGGGGCGGATCATCGGCAAGGAGGGGCGCAACATCCGGCTGTTCGAGGCCCTCACCGGTGTGAACGTCCTCATCGACGACACCCCCGACGCAGTGGTCCTCTCGTGCTTCGACCCCGAGCGTCGTGAGATCGCGCAGTCGGCACTCGAGGCGCTCATGGCCGACGGTCGCATCCATCCGCAGCGGATCGAGGCGGCGTACGCCGACGCGGTCGCCGGGGCAGACGACCGCACCGACGCTGCGGGGCACGACGCGGCGGAACGTGCAGGCGTCACCAACCTGCACCCCGAGCTCGTCCGCACCATCGGTCGACTGCGCCTGCGGACGTCCTACGGTCAGAACGTCCTCGAGCACCTGGTCGAGAGCGCACTGCTTGCGGCCGCCATGGCAGCGGAGGTCGGAGCCGACATCGACGTCGCGCGTCGCGGGGCCTTCCTCCATGACATCGGCAAGGCGATGAGCGCCGACGTGCCGGGGACGCACGCCCTGGTCGGTGGTGAGCTCGCACGGCGGTTCGGCGAGTCAGCGGTCGTCGTGAACGCGATCGCTTCTCATCACGACGAGGTACCGCCGGACACCGTCGAGGCGGTCCTGGTGCAGGCGGCTGACGCAGCGTCGGCCGCGCGCCCAGGGGCCCGGCGCGAGGAGCTCGACCAGTACGTCGAGCGCATGGACAAGCTCGAACAGCTCGTGGCAGCCCATCCGGGGGTTCGTCGCGCACTCGCGATGTCAGCGGGGCGCGAGGTCCGGGTCGTGGTCGAGCCGACCGAGGTGGACGACTTCGCCCTCCCGCAGCTGGCCGTCGCGATCGCGAAGCACATCGAGGCCGACCTGACCTACCCCGGTGAGATCAAGGTGACGGTCGTCCGCGAGCTGCGGGCCAGCGCGACTGCCGGCTGAGACCTACGGGTGGCCGGGCAGCGCTCGCGTCGCCGCGGCGGGGAGCAGCGGCCCACCCGGGACCTGAGGTGGCGGCGCGGAGGTGCGACCCGTTGTTCCCTGCAGGCGCAGCGCCACCCGTGACAACGAGATGTTGACAGCGAGGTAGGTGCCGGCACCGACGACGAACAGGGCGACGTAGTACGCGTTGCCGAAGTACTGCGCGTTGTTCTGCACGGCCTTCAGCAGCTCGGGGTAGCCGACGATGAAGCCGAGCGAGGAGTCCTTGAGCAGGACGACGAGCTGGGCGATGAGGCTGGGCAGCATCGTGCGCACGGCTTGTGGCAGCAGGATCGAGAAGAGCGTCTGGAAGCGCGTGAGGCCGACGGCGTACGCCGCCTCGGTCTGGCCCGCGGGCAGAGCCGCGAGACCGGCCCGGAGGATCTCGGCGATGATGGCCATGTTGTAGGCGGTCAGCCCGAAGACGACAGCGGCGAAGGCGCTCCAGCCGAAGCCGAGCAGCCCGAAGAACATCATGAGCAGCACGGGCAGGCCGCGGAACAGCTCGATGGTGACGACCGCCGGGAACCGCAGCCACCGCGTACGTGCGCTGCGCCAGACGGCGAGCAGGAGCCCGAGCGCGAGCGCGAGCGGCGCGGCAACGACAGCAGCGCGCAGGGTCGCCCCGAGACCGACGACGAGCAACGAGCGCCAGACGTCGGACGCGGTCTGCCGCTTCGGTGGTGCGTAGAGGACGTCCCATCGGCTCGACGAGAAGACGCCGCGCCCCGCAGCGAACCACAGTCCGGCGCCGACCAGCGCGAGCAGGACGGCACCGCCGACGATCGATCCGATGAGCTCGCGTCGGCGGCTGACCGGCCCGGGGGAGTCGTAGAGGATCGAGCTCATCGCGAGAACGCCACCTTCCGTTCGACGACCCCTGCGGCGATGCCGGACGGGACGGTGATGAGCAGATAGAACGCGGCGACGCCGACGAGGACCCACAGGCTGTCGCCCGGGTTCGCGAGCGAGAGCCGTCGGCCGGTGCCCGTCAGCTCGACCACGGCGAACCCGGCGGCGACCGACGTGTTCTTCGTGAGCGCGACGAGCACGTTGATGAGCGGGGGGATGACCGACCGGACAGCCTGCGGCAGGACGACCTGAGACAGGGTCTGCGCGAACGTCAGCCCGACCGCGCGGGCGGCCTCGGCCTGACCTACTCCGACGCTGTTGATCCCCGAGCGGATCGCCTCGCAGACGAACGCCGAGGTGTAGGCGGACAGGCAGATGACCGCGGTCCAGAAGCCGAGCGGCGCGATGACGCCGAACTGCGGTGCGATGAGCACCATGAAGAAGAAGACGAGCGTGAGCGGGGTGTTGCGCAGGAGCTCCACATACGTCGTGGCGAACGCGCGCAACGAGCGGAGCGGGGCGACGCGGAGCCCCGCGAGCACGGTTCCCCAGGTCATGGCGATCGCGCCGGCCACCACCGTGAGCTGCAGCGTCGTGCGGAAGCCGGCGAGGAACGTCGGCAGGTTGTCGGCGATGACGTTCACGGGACTCTTCTCCTGGGGGTGGCGCTGCGAGCCGGCCGTCGGGTCCGCGGACGATGCGGCCGCGGACCCGACGGCGGTGGGCTCAGTACCGGTCGACCGTCGGCGGTTCGGGGGTCGGCAGCACCGTCCCGGCGGTCTTCTTCCACGCGTCCGTCCAGGTGCCGTCGGCGAACGACGCCTCGAGCGTGTCGTTGATCCATGACCGGAACTCGGTGTCGTCCTTCTTCAGCCCGATGCCGTAGGGCTCCTGGGTGAACGGCTCGCCGCGCACCTCGAGGTCGGCGTTGTCGGCGGCGAAGCCGGCCAGGATCACGTTGTCGGTGCTCACGGCGTCGACCTGCCCGTTGCGGAGCGGGTCGAGGCACGCCGAGTAGGTGTCGAACGGGACGACCGTCGTGTCCGGGAACTTCGCGAGGAGGTTCGCCTCGGGGGTCGACCCGGACACGGTGCAGACCTTCTTGCCCACGAGGTCGTCCGGACCTTGGATGTCGGTGTTCGACGCGAGCGTGAGGATCGACTGACCGGCGACGTAGTACGGACCCGCGAACGAGACGACCTGCTTGCGCTTGTCGTTGATCGTGTAGGTCGCGACCACGATGTCGACCGCGCCGGAGCTGATGAACGACTCCCGGTTCGCCGACACCGTCTCCTTCCACGTGATCTTGTCGGGGCTGATGCCGAGCTTGCCGGCGATGATCTTGGCGATCTCGATGTCGAAGCCTTCGGGGACACCATCGGGTCCGACGAGGCCGAAGAGCGGCTGGTCGAACTTCGTGCCGATCGTCATGGACCCGGCGTCGTGAAGCTTCGCCATCGTCGAGCCCGCCGCGAACGCGGCCTCGGTGGTGGCGGCCGACGAGCCGGTCCCCGCTGGCGTCGCGGCGGGCTCGGGGGTGCTGCCGGAGCATGCGGCGAGCGTGAGCGCCGCGGCGGAGAGCAGAGCGAGCAGCCCTGCAGGACGGTTGCGCATCGGGTTCTCCTTCGTGTCGGCAGCGCCGGGACGGCCCTGCTGCTAGTGGGTGAGGATCTTGGACAGGAAGTCGCGCGCGCGATCGCTGCGGGGGCTGGTGAAGAAGGTCTCCGGGTCGGCCTCCTCGACGATGCGGCCGGCGTCCATGAACACGACACGGTGAGCGGCCTTGCGAGCGAAACCCATCTCGTGGGTGACCACGACCATGGTCATCCCGTCCTTGGCGAGCGCGACCATCACGTCGAGGACCTCGTTGATCATCTCGGGGTCGAGCGCCGAGGTCGGCTCGTCGAAGAGCATGACCTTAGGCCGCATCGCGAGCGCTCGTGCGATCGCGACACGCTGCTGCTGGCCACCCGACAGCTGCGCAGGCAGCTTGTCCGCCTGGTCGGCCACACCGACGCGCTCGAGGATCTCGCGCGCGACAGCCTCCGCCTCGCGCGGTGCCACACCCTTGGCCTTGACCTGCCCGAGGGTGACGTTCTGCAGGACGGTCTTGTGGGCGAAGAGGTTGAACGACTGGAACACCATCCCGACGTCGGCGCGCAGGTGCGCGAGCGCGCGTCCCTCGGCAGGGATCGGGGCCCCGTCGATCGTGATCGTCCCCGAGTCGATCGTCTCGAGGCGGTTGATGGTGCGGCACAGCGTCGACTTGCCGCTGCCCGAGGGGCCGATGACGACCAGGACCTCGCCGCGGTTGACGGTCAGGTCGATGTCCTGCAGGACGTGCAGCGAGCCGAAGTGCTTGTTGACCCGGTCGAGCACGACGAGCGGCTCGTGAGGCCGCGGCGAGGTCAGCGGACCGGGCGCGTCGGTGGGTGCGAGGGGCTGGTCCATTGACCGAACGTAGGGGCGATTCGGTCCGACGGCCACCCCTCGCGTGCAGGAGCATGGATCAGGACGGGCCTGCGGGATGGTGTCGAGCGAGCCGGGTCTTACCCTTGACGGTGATGTCCACGACTCTGACCTCCCCCGAACCTGCCCTGATCGACGCGGCAGAGCCTGCGCCGGCTGCGGCGCCGGTCGCGTCGTCGATCGCCGGACGGACCTACCTCGTCAAGACGCTCGGCTGCCAGATGAACGTGCACGACTCGGAGCACATGGCCGGTTTGCTCGAGGAGGCGGGCTACGTGGCGGCGAGCCCGCAGGACGCGGCCGCGGAGGCCGTCGACGTCCTGGTCATCAACACGTGCGCCGTCCGCGAGAACGCCGCCGGCAAGCTCTACGGCAACCTCGGTCGCCTCGTCCCGATCAAGCGTGCGCGCCCCGGCATGCAGATCGCTGTCGGTGGCTGCCTGGCCCAGAAGGACCGCGCCGGCATCGTGGAGCGGGCGCCATGGGTCGACGTCGTGTTCGGCACCCACAACCTCGACGTGCTGCCGGTGCTGCTCGAGCGGGCGAGGCACAACGAGCGGGCCGCGGTCGAGATCGCCGAGTCGCTCCAGGTGTTTCCCTCGACGCTCCCGACCCGACGCGAGTCGGTGTTCGCGGGCTGGGTCTCGATCAGTGTCGGGTGCAACAACACGTGCACGTTCTGCATCGTCCCGCACCTGCGCGGCAAGGAGCGCGACCGTCGTCCCGGGGCGATCCTGGCGGAGATCGAAGCACTCGTGGGCCAGGGCGCCATCGAGGTCACGCTGCTCGGCCAGAACGTCAACTCCTACGGCGTCGAGTTCGGCGACCGTGGCGCGTTCGCCAAGCTGCTGCGCGCCGCGGGGGCGGTCGAGGGGCTCGAGCGGCTCCGGTTCACGTCGCCGCACCCGGCGTCGTTCACCGACGACGTGATCGCCGCGATGGCCGAGACGCCGACGGTCATGCCGCAGCTGCACATGCCGCTCCAGTCGGGGTCGGACCGCATCCTGCGGGCGATGCGGCGCTCCTACCGGTCGGACAAGTTCCTCGGGATCCTCGACCGGGTCCGCACCGCGATGCCCGATGCCGCGATCACGACCGACATCATCGTCGGTTTCCCCGGTGAGACCGAGGAGGACTTCGCCCAGACGCTGCGGGTCGTCGAGGCCGCGAGGTTCGCGTCCGCGTTCACGTTCCAGTACTCCCCACGCCCCGGTACGCCCGCGGCCGACCTGCCCGAGCAGCTGCCCAAGGCGGTCGTGCAGGAGCGGTACGAGCGACTCACGGCGCTGCAGGACCGGATCGCGCTCGAGGAGATGCAGGCTCAGGTCGGGCGGGTCGTCGAGGTCCTCGTCGCGGACTCCGAGGGGCGCAAGGACGAGGCGTCGCACCGGGTCTCCGGTCGCGCGGCGGACAACCGCCTCGTCCACCTCGCGCTGCCCTCCGGGACGCGCGCTGCGACGATCACCGGCGCCACGCCTCCCGACGACGGAGCACCCGCTGCGCCGCGTCCCGGCGACCTGGTCGCCGTGACGGTCACGCGCGCCGCGCCGCACTACCTGGTCGCGGACTCGGGACTCGTGCCGGGCGGGGTGTTCGAGGTGCGCCGGACCCGGGCGGGCGACGCATGGTCGGCCCGGCAGTCCGGTGCGGCCGAGCACTCGCACGTCGTCGGGCCAGGCGCGGAGCCCACGGGCTGCGGGACGTCGGTCGGGGCGGCGGGGCCCGTCCTGCTGGGACTCCCCACGCTCGGGTCGCGCCCCGTCTGATCCGGGCGCCAGCCCAGCGCCCCGCAGAGACCGGTGACCCCGCTGTGCGCGGTAACCCCGCGGTGCTCGTTGCTCCGCGGTGCTCGGTGACTCAGTTGTTCGGGGTCCCCGGTGGCGGCGAGTCGTCGTTCGGCAGGATCTCGTCGAACGCGCTGAACATCTGCACGCCTGTGCCCAGCCCGCACGCGACGAGCTGGGCGAGCTGGTCGTCGGTCACCCCGCGTTCGAGGTCGGCCGACACCTCGCTGTACAGCGCGAGCAGGCCGTCCTCCTCACGGACGTACACCTTGGGCCAGATGCGTTCGCGGTTCCAGTCGTTGACCGCGAGCGCCGCCGCGCTGCGCCGTTCGAGCGGGAGCGCTCGGTGCCACCGCCCGCGGACCTGGAGGATCTCCTCGTCGTCGCCGAGCAGCAGGAACCAGAACCGGCTGCCGTCCCACGTGCCGGTGAGGTCGCCGTCGTCGTCGACGAGATAGCGGTAGCCGCGCGAGTCCAGGTAGCCCGCGATCCTGCCGCGGGTGAGCGGGGTCGGGTTCTCGAACATGACCGTCGGGTCGTGCTTCATCGGCTTGGTGAACCCGCCGAGGACGCGCGAGAGCCAGCCGGGGCGCACGGGCTCGGTCATGGGGCCATCGCCGCGGGGTCGGGGTAGAGCTCGTCGATCGAGTCGAAGAACATGCTGCCCGTGCTCAGGCCGCAGAACAGCAGCTGGTTGAGCTGGTCGTCGGTCACCCCGTGCTCGAGGTCCGTGGCGACCTCGGCGATGACGTGCACCATGCCGTTGTCCCTCACCCGCACGTACGCCTTGGGCCAGATGCGCTCGGCGTTCCACTCGTTGCAGGCGTCGAGAACCTCCTCGAGGCGCTCGATCGACACCTCCCGGTGCCACTGGCCGCGGATCTGCAGGATCTCGGAGTCCTCGCCGAAGAGGAAGAAGTAGTAGAGCCGCCCGCGCCACAGGCCGCCGAGATCGCCGTCGTTGTCGACGAAGTAGCTGAACTCGTTCCGGCGGAACCAGGCGGTGATGCGCTCCGGTGTCACGGGGGTCGGGGCATCGGGGACGATCTGCGTCGCCCCCAGCTCGCGGACCAGGAGCTCGGCGACGCGGTCGTGGAGCTCGTCGTCCGGAAGCGCACGCGCACTCGCATCGGCCGGGACGAGGCCGGACACCGGGTGCGCGCCGGCACCGGTGTCGGCGGCTCGCAGCCCGAACCAGCGGCTCAGCCGACGGCCGGGGAAGAAGCCCATGCGGAAACCCTAACCCCGACGTCGGACAGCCGTCTGCGCCGTCCGTGTCCGGGGCTAGTCTCGCCCGAGGTCGCAAGGTAGGCAGGACCGTGACCGCATCCGACCGACGAAGGGACGACCACCATGGCCGAGGGCGCCACGCTGCCACCGCTGACCCACCAGCGGATCGTCGACCGGCTCGAGGCGCGTGGCCTCGTGTATGCCGTCGACGCCGACGGGGACATCGGCGGGCGCTGGGAGGACCACGTCTTCTACTTCTTCCGTCAGGGTGCCCACGGTGACTACCTGCAGGTCCGCGGGCGGTGGTCGCGCGACCTGCCGCCGTCCGAGGTCGACGCGCTCACGCACGTGCTGAACGAGTGGAACCTCACGACGCTGTGGCCGAAGGTCTACGTGCGGGTCGCAGGTGACGACGTGGGTGTGTACGCGGAGCACACGGTGGACTACGAGCGCGGCATCTCCGACGACCAGCTCGACCTCCACATGTCGTGCGCCGTGAGCACCGGTCTGCAGTTCTTCGGCCGGCTCGACGAGCTGTACCCCCAGGCGGTCGAGGCCGCGCAGGCGAAGATCGCGGCCCTGCGCGCCGCGGATCACTGACGGCTCGGCCGTCCCGGCTGACCGGATACGGTCAGGTCATGATGGTCGCCGCGTGCCTCGTCCCTGCGACGGCCCTGCTGGTCCCCGGCGCTGCTGGCCGCGCGGAGGTGCTCGTCGACCTGCGCGCGCGGGCGCTCGACGCCGTGGCTTCGCTGCTTGCCGCGGGATCTGAGCGGGTGGTCGTCGTCGCGCCTGGTCGCGCGGACCACGACGTCGACGGTCCGGTGCGGGCCGGCTTCGCGGCCGCGGGGGTCCCCGACGACCGGCTCTCCTGGTCGTTCCCGGCAGCGCCCCCGACGTCCGTCGCCGCTCAGGTCGGTGCCCCGACTGCCGGTGTCGCCGCGAGCGTCGGTCTGCTGCTCCTCGCGCGGTCGGGCTGGGCCGGGCCGGTGCGCGTCCTCGAGGTGGGTCCGCCTGACACCGCGCCCGTGGCCCGAGCGATGACCGACCGAGGGGCAGACCTGCGCGGGCGGGGATCGCGACTGGTCGACTCCGGCGCGGGGGCGGCCGGCGGCCGCGTCGGGCTGCTGGTCGTCGGCTCGTTGAGCGCGCGGCACGGGCCTGACGCACCGCTCGCCGACGACGACCGCGCTCGCGCATACGACGCGGCCGTCCTTGCCGACCTGGCCGACGGCGGCCCGGCGGCCCGGGAGCGGCTCGGCAGCCTCGACGAGGGCGTCGCGGCGGAGCTCGCCGTGAGCGGGTGGGGTCCCTGGCAGGTCATGCTGGGTGCGGTCGGGGACGACGCGGTCGAGGCAGTGGTCTTGGCGGCGAGCGCGCCGTTCGGTGCGCAGCACGTCGTCGCGACCTGGCTCCCTCGACCGGTGCGGACGGGCGAGGGGTCATGAGCCTCGTCATCGCGGTCGTCGGCCCCACGGCGACCGGCAAGTCCGACCTCGGGCTGGCGCTCGCCGAGCGGCTCGGCGGAGAGATCGTCAACGCCGACGCGATGCAGCTCTACCGCGGCATGGACATCGGGACCGCGAAGCTCCCGCCGGCCGAGCGACGGGGCATCCCGCACCATCAGCTCGATGTGCTGGACGTGGACCAGGACGCCTCGGTCGCCGACTACCAGCGCGCGGCGCGGGCCGATCTGGCCGCGATCGACGCGCGGGGTGCGCGGGCCGTCGCGGTGGGCGGTTCGGGACTCTACGTGCGCACGCTGCTCGACCACATGGACTTCCCCGGCACCGACCCCGACGCGCGAGCACAGCTCGAGGAGCGCGTCGAGGTCGAGGGGTCGCGCGCTCTGCACGCCGAGCTCGAGCGCCTCGACCCTGTCGCGGCGGCCGGGATCGGTCCCCGCAACGCGCGCCGGATCGTGCGGGCGCTCGAGGTGATCGGCCTCACGGGGCGGCCGTACTCGGCGAGCCTCCCGCAGCACGTCTACGAGGTGCCCGCCCTGCAGCTGGGTCTCGACTGCGACCGTGCCGTGCTCGACGCGCGGATCGAGGCGCGCGTGGAGCACATGTGGGAGGCCGGGCTCGTCGAGGAGGTCCGGGCGCTCGCCGCGCACGGCATCGGACGTACCGCGTCGCGGGCTGTCGGCTATGCCGAGGTCCTCGCTCTGCTGCGCGGCGAGCTCAGCGCGCCCGAGGCCCGCGCCGCCATCGCGGCCGGCACCCGGCGGCTTGCCCGCAAGCAGATGGGCTGGTTCGGGCGGGACCCCCGCGTGCACTGGCTGGACGCGCGCGACCCGACCCTCGTCGACCGCGCGCTCGAGCTCGTGGCCGCTGCCGACGCGGGCACGCTCGACCCGGCCACGGCCGACCCGGCGCCGCGCCGTAGTCTGGGCTCATGACCGGCACACCCAGCCCCGCAGCCGCTGAGCGGGTCGCGAGCCTGCACGTGACCAAGGGCCACGGCACCGAGAACGACTTCGTGCTGCTCGACGACCGGGACGGTGCGCTCGACCTGTCCGGTCCGCTCGTGCGCGCCCTGGCCGACCGGCACGCCGGGGTCGGCGGCGACGGCGTCATCAGGCTCATCGAGAGCTCGCGGGTCCCCGAGGGCGCCGCGGTGCTCGCCGCCGACCCGTCCGCGCGCTGGTTCATGGACTACCGCAACGCCGACGGCTCCGTCGCGGAGATGTGCGGCAACGGGGTGCGGGTCTTCGCCGCGTATCTGGAGCGACTGGGGCTGTGGGACCCCTTCGGCGGCGAGCTCGCGGTCGGCACCCGTGCCGGTGTGCGCTGGGTCCGTCGGATCCCGGCGGCGGGAGTCTCGAGCGCGGACGACGTCCCGTGGTACGCGGTCGACATGGGTCCGTGGAGCCTTTTGGGCGGTCCGCGGGCCATCGAGGCCGGCTATGACGCCGAGGTCGCGGTGGTGGGCCTCGCCGAGGTCCGCCCCGCACTCGGCGTCGACGTCGGCAACCCGCACACGGTCCTCGCACTGGCGGGGCAGGCGGAGCTCGACGCCGCGGACCTGACACGCGCGCCCGTCGTCGTGCCGGTGCCCCCGCACGGCACGAACGTCGAGCTCGTGGTTCCGCTCGGCGAGGGGACCGGTCCCGACGGCGTGGTCGTCGGCCGGGTGCGGATGCGCGTGCACGAGCGCGGGGTTGGCGAGACGCGCTCCTGCGGGACCGGTGCCTGCGCGGCGGCGCTCGCCGTGCGGGCGTGGGCGGGCGACGGTGCCCCCGACGTCTGGCTGGTCGAGGTGCCGGGCGGGACGGTGCGGGTCAGCGTCCTGCCGGGCGGTCACGTCGAGCTCGCGGGCCCGGCCGTCCTGGTCGCCGACGCGGACGTGGCCCTCGCCGCGCTGGGCGCCTGAGCCACGAGCGCGGCATGCCCGCCGAACCTGCTGCCCGGCTCGACCTGGCGCGCGACCTCGGTCTCCCGACCGGCACGCGTGCCACGTTCGTGCAGTTCTCCTCGACGTTCTGCGCGCCGTGCCGCACCACGCGGCGCGTGCTCGAGCGCGTCGCCACGACCTCCGAGGGTGTGGTGCACGTCGAGGTCGACATCGCCGACCACCTCGCGCTCGGAGAGCGGCTCGGGATCACCGCGACTCCGACGGTGCTCGTCCTGGATGCCGAGGGCGTCGACCGCGTCAGGGCCGCCGGCGTCCCGACGCTCGCGCAGGCGCGCGCGGCACTGGCGGCGCTCAGCGGGCGGTGACCCGCAGCACGCGGAAGCCCTTCGAGGTCGAGACGCGCTCGACGTCGGCGCGGTCTCCGAGCTGCTCGGCGATCCATCGCTGGAGAGAGTCGGCGCCGAGGTTCTTGCCGACGACCAGGTGCGCGCTCGCGCCGACGGCGAGGCGGGGGAGCCAGTGCAGCAGGAGCTCGTGCAGCGACTCCTTGCCCACCCGGATCGGCGGGTTCGACCACAACGCGGCGAACCGCACGTCGTCCGGGACCTCGTCCGGCCGCGCCGCGACGACGTTCGCGCAGCCGAGCCGCTCGGCGTTGCGGCGGACGAGGTCGAGAGCCCGCTCGTTGACGTCGACCGCCCAGACCCGAGCGTCAGGCGAGGCGAGCGCGAGGCTCAGCGCGAGGGGACCCCAGCCGCAGCCGAGGTCCAGGAGGTCGCCGGTCGCGGGCGGCGCGGGCACGGCGCGGAGCAGCACATCGGTCCCGAGGTCGACGTGGCCCGGGGAGAACACGCCGCCGGCCGTCTCGACGTCGACGTCGCGTCCGGCGAGGTGGACCTTGACCTCGCGGCGCTCGTCGGGCGAGGCGGGTTCCGCCGTGAAGTAGTGGTCGTTCGTGGTCACGTCCGCGACCCTATCCGCCTCCGGCCGACGCGCGATGCGTGCGCTTGCAGCGAATACCTTGCGGGTTCGCGCGTCCGGCGTGTCAGGCTTGAGGCAGCGCCGCGGTCGTCCGTGGCACGTCCGACGGTTCGGATGGCGGCGCACGAGGGTCGGTCGACCCTGGCAGGACGGATGAGCAGGACGAATGAGAGGCACCGCGTGAACGACCCGCAGCACCCCAGCACGCACGAGGGCACAGCCGACGAGGTCGTCGCGCCACGCAGTGCGCAGGAGGTCGCGGACGACGTCGTGGCACGTGTGCTCGCGAGGGCGGGCACCACGGTGCACGACGGCGGCACGGACCGCTCGTCGTACGACGGCGACCAGCTCGAGCTCGAGGAGCGCGCCTCGCTCCGCCGCATCGTGGGCCTGTCGACCGAGCTCGAGGACGTCACCGAGGTCGAGTACCGCCAGCTTCGGCTGGAGAAGGTCGTGCTCGTCGGCCTGTGGGGGGCGGGCACCGCGCAGGATGCGGAGAACTCCCTGCGTGAGCTTGCGGCCCTCGCGGAGACCGCCGGCTCGCTCGTTCTCGACGCCCTGCTGCAGCGGCGACGCACTCCCGACCCGAGCACCTACCTCGGCTCCGGCAAGGCCGCCGAGCTCGCGACCATGGTCGCCGCCGTGGGCGCGGACACCGTGATCGTCGACGGCGACCTCGCACCCTCGCAACGGCGCGCGCTCGAGGACGTCGTGCGCGTCAAAGTGGTCGACCGCACCGCGTTGATCCTCGACATCTTCGCCCAGCACGCCAAGTCCCGGGAGGGCAAGGCGCAGGTCGAGCTCGCGCAGCTCCAGTACCTGCTCCCGCGCCTGCGCGGGTGGGGCGACTCGATGTCCCGCCAGGCCGGCGGGCAGGTCGGTGGAGCGGCAGCCGGCATGGGATCGCGTGGACCCGGTGAGACCAAGATCGAGCTCGACCGGCGTCGCATCCGCGACCGTATGGCCAAGCTGCGCCGCGAGATCGCCGCGATGGAGCCCGCCCGGGTCACCAAGCGCGCGTCCCGCAAGCGCAACGCGATCCCCTCGGTCGCGATCGCCGGCTACACCAACGCCGGCAAGTCCTCGCTGCTGAACCGGCTGACGGGGGCGGGCGTGCTGGTCGAGAACGCGCTGTTCGCGACGCTCGACCCGACGGTGCGTCGCGCCGAGGCCGCCGACGGGCGCATCTACACCCTCACCGACACCGTCGGGTTCGTCCGGTCGCTGCCGCACCAGCTCGTCGAGGCCTTCCGCTCGACGCTCGAGGAGGTCGCGGACGCCGACCTGGTGATCCACGTCGTCGACGTCTCGCACCCCGACCCCGAGGGGCAGATCGCCGCCGTCCGGCACGTGTTCGCGGACATCCCGGGGGCCATGGACGTCCCCGAGGTGATCGTGCTCAACAAGGCGGACCTCGCGGACCCCGCGGCGATCGCCCGGCTCCGCTCGCGCGAACCCGGCGCGATCGTCGTCTCGGCCCGGACGGGTGAGGGCATCGACGAGCTCCAGGCGCTCATCGCCGACCAGCTGCCGCGACCCGGGGTCAGCGTCGATGTCGTCATCCCCTACGACCGGGGCGACCTCGTCAGCCGCGTGCACCTCCACGGCGAGATCGAGGCCGAGGAGCACACGGCCGCGGGGACCGCGCTGCGCGGACGTGTCGACGCCAACCTCGCCGCCGAGCTCGCGTCCGCGGCGGTGCGACCGGCGTGAGATCCCGGCGTGGCCGTGGGCCCGCACGGTGAGTGCTGCCGTCGGGGCGGTCCGCGGGCGCGGCTAGGCTGACGCGGTGCCCGACCCCGCCGCCTCTGTCGACGAGCTGCTCGACCTCGCGGTCGCCGCGCTCGGCGGGGCTCGACGGGACGGTCAGCACGAGATGGCCCGGGCCGTCGCCGGGGCGATCGAGAAGGGTGAGCACCTGCTCGTCCAGGCCGGGACCGGCACCGGGAAGTCGCTCGGCTACCTCGTGCCCGCGGTGCGGCACGCGGTGCTGAACGACGAGCGGGTGGTCGTCTCGACGGCGACCCTGGCGCTGCAGCGCCAGGTGGTCACGCGTGACCTGCCGCTCGTCGCGCAGGCGCTCGCGCCCCGGCTCCCACGGATGCCCGACATCGCGCTGCTCAAGGGCTGGCACAACTACCTCTGCGTGCACAAGGTCGCCGGCGGCTACCCGCAGGACGAGCCGGGCACGCTCTTCGACCTGGGCGACCACGCCGGCGCCGCGGAGCACCCCGCGCCCGAGCCGGTGGTCGGCAAGGGAGCCCGTGGCAGGCGCGGCTCCGACGAGAGCCTCGGCGACCAGGTCGTCCGCCTGCGCGAGTGGGCCGCCGAGACCGACACCGGCGACCGCGACGACCTCGTGCCCGGCGTGAGCGAGCGCGCGTGGCGCCAGGTCTCGGTCACCGCGATGGAGTGTCTCGGCCCGAAGTGCCCGATGATCGCCGACTGCTTCCCTGAGCGCGCGCGCACCCACTCGCGGGAGGCCGACGTCGTCGTGACGAACCACGCGATGCTCGGGATCGCCGCGTCGGGGTCGCCCGGTGTCCTGCCCGAGCACAAGGTCGTCATCGTCGACGAGGCGCACGAGCTGACGGACCGGGTCACCGCGCAGGCGACCGCCGAGCTGTCGATCGCCACCGTCGAGCACGCCGCCCGCCTCGCGCGCCGCCACGGGGGCATCCCCACCACCGATCTCGACACCGCCGGCGCCGTCCTGGGTGCCGTCCTCGCCGCGCTGCCCGAGGGCAGGTTCCCGACGGGGTTGCCCTCCGACGCGCGCGCTGCGGTCGGCGCCGTACGCGACGCGGCCCGAGGACTGCTGACGGCGCTCAAGCCCGGCGGGACGTCAGCATCGAACGGCGCGGGATCGGTCGAGGGCGGCCTGAAGATGGCGGTCTCGGCCATGCTGCTGCTGTTCGAGACGGCCGAGCGCATGGCCGCCGACCCGGAGCAGAACCGGCAGAGCGTGCTGTGGTGCGAACGCGGTGACGGGAGCAGCCGGGGCCCGACGATGACCCGGCTCCTCGCCGCGCCGCTCGCCGTCAACGGACTGATCCGCACGAACCTGCTCGCGGGCCGGTCCGGCATCCTCACGTCGGCCACGCTGGCCCTCGGCGGGTCGTTCGCTCCGATCGCGCGCTCCGTCGGTCTGGACGCTCGGGCGGATGCCGAGGCGCAGGGTCCCGTGCAGCTGGCTCCGGCTGCCACGGCCGTCCCTGGGTCGGATGCCCCCGCTGCTGCGATCGGCGACGTGCAGCCGTGGCACGGGCTCGACGTGGGCAGTCCCTTCGACTATCCCCGGCAAGGGATCCTCTACATCGCGCGGCACCTACCCCCGCCGGGTCGTGAGCCGGCAACCGAGGCGCAGTTCGACGAGATCGCGGAACTCATCACGGCCGCGGGCGGCCGCACGCTCGGGCTGTTCTCGTCCCGGCGGGCGTCGGACGCCGTGGCCCAGGCGATGCGTGACCGGCTCGACCTGCCGGTCCTGGCGCAGGGAGACGACCAGCTGCCGACGCTGGTGCGCGAGTTCGCCGCCGACGAGTCGACGTGCCTGTTCGGGACGCTCTCGTTGTGGCAGGGCGTCGACGTGCCCGGTGCGGCCTGCCGTCTCGTGATCATCGACCGCATCCCCTTCCCGCGGCCCGACGACCCGGTGCGCTCCGCGCGTTCGGAGGCGGTGGCTGCCGCGGGCGGCAACGGCTTCATGTCGGTCTCGGCGACCCATGCCGCCCTCATGCTCGCGCAGGGTGCCGGTCGGCTCATCCGGACCACCGAGGACCGCGGGGTCGTCGCTGTGCTCGACCCGCGGCTCGCCACGGCGCGGTACGGCGAGTTCCTCGCGCGGTCGCTCCCCGACTTCTGGCGGACGACGGACCGCGAGGTCGCCCTCGCTGCGCTGCGCCGTCTCGCCACGTCCGGTTAGCCTGACCCGACCGACGTTGCCTCTCGAACCCTGCCCCACCGACCTTGCCTGACCGACCTGCCCGACGCCTGGCCTGATCCGGGTGCGGCACCGCGACAAGGAGCACCCCATGAGCGAGAACGTCGACAGCGACGAGCTGGGCCTGCCGGGAACCACGGCCGGCCTGCACCGCCGGACCAAGCTCGCGATCGTGGGTGCAGGCGCGGTGGGTTCGACCATCGCGTACGCGGCGCTGATGCGCGGAGCAGCGCGCACCGTGGCGCTCTACGACATCAACACGGCCAAGGTCGAGGCCGAGGCGCTGGACCTCGGGCACGGCGTGCAGTTCATGCCGATGGCCGAGGTGGTCGGCTCGGACGACATGGCCGTGTGTGCTGACGCCGACGTCGTCGTGATCACCGCGGGCGCGAAGCAGAAGCCCGGGCAGACGCGCATCGACCTCGCCGAGGCGACGATCTCCCTGATCTCGACGATGCTCCCGCCGCTCGTGGAGGTCGCGCCCCACGCGGTCTACCTGATGGTCACCAACCCCGTGGACATCGTCACGTACGCCGCGCTGAAGATCTCGGGGCTGCCGCCCGCCCAGCTCTTCGGCTCGGGCACAGTCCTCGACTCGTCCCGGTTGCGCTACCTCATCGCGCAGCACACCGGCGTCGCGGTGCAGAACGTGCACGCGTACGTCGCGGGGGAGCACGGCGACACCGAGCTGCCCCTGTGGAGCTCGGCGACGATCGGGGCGGTCCCGCTGCTCGACTGGCACGGCATCAGGGGACGGGGGCAGCTCACCGCGGAGGCGCGGGACCAGATCGCCCATGAGGTGGTCGAGTCGGCCTACCGGATCATCGCCGGCAAGGGCGCGACCAACTATGCGGTCGCCCTCGCGAGCTCGCGCATCATCGAGGCGGTCATCAACGACGAGCAGCGCATCCTGCCGATCTCCTCGCTCCTCGACAGCTACTACGGCATCAGCGACGTGTGCCTGTCCGTCCCCACCCTCGTCGGTCGGGACGGGGCGGGGGAGCGGCTCCAGGTGCCGATGTCCGCCGAGGAGCTCGCGGGGCTGCGGCGGTCTGCCGAGTCGCTCACTGCTGTTGCGCGGCGCCTCGGGTTCTGACCGGGCGTACCCAGACCGGGCACGTCCGGCTTGGACGGACCTCGGTACTCGGGTCCGCCTGGGAGCTCAGTCTGGGCTCAGTGCTCGCGGAGCGCGGAGATGAGCTCGCTCTTGCGCATTCGCGAACGGCCGGCGATACCGACCTCGGCCGCCTTGCGTCGCAGCTCGGTCACGGTCCAGTCGTCGTAGTCGCCCGACCTGCCGCCCTTGCGACCGACCGCACTGCGTGAGGTGCGAGCGGCCGCGTTCGCGATGCGCGCGGACTTCTCCTTGCTGTTCCCGTCCTCGCGCAGCGCCTCGTACAGCCGAGCGTCCTTGACGCTGGGGCCCGGATCTCGAAGTCGTCCTGGCATGTCTCGCTCCTTCCGTCGTGGCGCCACCGTGGGTCGTGCCGCCGGCGGGTGACGCCACCGTTCAGCGTCGCTCAGCTCGATCGGCGCCGCACCTCGACGGGCTCAGGTGGCGCTGGACCTCACAGGCTCCGCAGCACGGTGACGACGCGACCGAGGAGCTGGGCCTCGTCGCCCGGGATCGGGGCGTACGCCGGGTTGTGCGGCATGAGCCAGACATGACCGTCGATCCGCTTGAACGTCTTGACCGTCGCGTCGCCGTCGATCATCGCGGCGACGATCTCGCCGTTCTCAGCGACCGGCTGACGCCGGACGACCACCCAGTCGCCGTCACAGATCGCCGCGTCGACCATCGAGTCGCCGACGACCTTGAGCAGGAACAGGTCGCCGTCGCCGACGAGCTGCCGGGGGAGCGGGAACACGTCCTCGACGGCCTGCTCGGCGAGGATCGGTCCACCCGCGGCGATACGCCCGACGACGGGCACGTAGGAGGGCGTCGGCTTGCCGTCGCGCTGGGCGGCATCCTCGTCGCCGAAGCCGAACGCGCCTGACGGTGACCACTGCTGCACGCTGCGCGAGTCGTCGGCCTGCACGACCTCGATGGCACGTGGGCGGTTCGGGTCGCGCCGGAGGTACCCCTTGCGCTCGAGCGTCGTGAGCTGGTGCTTGACGCTCGAGGGGCTCGTCAGCCCGACGGCCTCGCCGATCTCGCGCATGCTCGGCGGGTAGCCGCGCGACTCGACCGAGGACCGGATCGTCTCGAGGACCATGCGTTGGCGCGTGGTGAGCCCGTCGGCGTCAGGCGGGCTGTCGGGCAGGGCATGCACGGACGCGAGCCCGGCCTCGTCGACGTGCGCGGTCGTCCCGTTCTCCGGACCATGGCCGGTCCCGCGGTCTCTCGCCACCGTCGACTCCTCGCTTCTGCGTGCCTCGTGTCGCGCGTCTGTGCGCCCTGGTCGTACGCCCCGGTCGACCCCCGAACGCCCCACACGGACTGCGTGTCAGTGGCTCGTGGTGACCTTGTCCTGCGTCGCCAGCCTAGGTCAGCGACGCGACCGGATCAAACACCTGTTCGAGCGTGTCTCGACGCCGGCGGGTGGCTCGTGGTAGACATCGTACAAGCGTTCGACGTACACACGTTCGAACTTGCGGAATCGGAAGGCGGCACTCATGAGCGCGATGGCGATGGACAACCTCGACCTCGGCAGCGCGCTGCGGTGGCCGTCGGGCGCGCGCATCCCTGCAGCTCGCCGGGTCCGCGGTGGCGCACCGGCCACTGCTGCGCGCGCAGGCCACACCGGCGAACTGCGCCTGACGCGGCGAGGGCGGTGGGTCCTCGCGGTTGTCGCGTCGGCCGTCGCCGTCGGCACGGGGATCGTCGGTGGTCAGGCCGTTGCGGCTGGTCCCACGCAGGCGCTCGAGGTCGTCGGGTACACCGTGCAGCCGGGTGACACGTTGTGGCGCATCGCGGCAGACGTCGCGGTCCCCGGGGAGGACGTGCGCGACGTCATCGTCGAGCTCCAGGACCTCAACGGTCTGCCGCGAGCGGAGCTGACCGCGGGGCAGCACCTGGTGCTGCCGGCGCACCGCTGACCCGCAGCGGTCGCCCCCGCATGATGGTCAACGTCGTGCGGTGTTTGCTGTTCGCACGCGCAAGGCTTACTTTCGTCGCAGGAGTCGGGTCGGTTCGCTGATGTGCCCGACGATCGTGAACCGGTCGCCGTCCGGCACCCGCCGGGTGCCGTTCGCACCTGGCGAGGAGGAGTCCGTGCACTGTCCCTTCTGTCGACACGCTGATTCACGCGTCGTCGACTCTCGGACATCGGACGACGGATCGTCGATCCGTCGTCGGCGTCAGTGCCCCGCCTGCAACCGACGGTTCACCACGGTGGAGACCGCCAGCCTGTCGGTCGTGAAGCGCTCGGGCGCGACCGAGCCGTTCAGCCGCGAAAAGATCGTCAACGGCGTCCGCAAGGCATGCCAGGGACGTCCGGTGAGCGAGGACGACCTGGCCCTCCTCGCTCAGCGCGTCGAGGAGACGATCCGCTCGAGCGGCAGCGCCGAGCTTGACGCCTACGAGATCGGACTGACGATCCTCGGGCCGCTTCGTGAGCTCGACGAGGTCGCCTACCTTCGATTTGCGAGCGTCTACCAGGCCTTCAGCTCGCTCGAGGACTTCGAGGCGGCCATCACCGTGCTGCGCGCCGAGCACGAGGTCGCTGCGGCGGAGGCGGGCGCGGGCGACCGCGACACGACGAGCGACGCAGTGACCTCGACGGACGGCAGCTGAGTCGAACCGACTCCGGCTGCGAGTCTGACGGCTTGCGAGTCAGAAGGCTGAGCGTCAGACGGCTGAGCTGGTCAGCACCTGCTCGCGGACGACCCGGCGCATGACCTTGCCGATCTGCGATCGAGGCAGGTCGGGCACGATGACGAGCTGTCGCGGCAACGCGTAGCGGGCGACGCGGCTCTCGCACCACGCGCGCACGGCGGCGAGATCGAGCCCGGCGGATCCCTCGTCCAGGACGACCGCGGCCACGACCGTCTCGCCCATGTCACCGTGGGGCACGCCGACGACTGCGACGTCAGCGACGCCGGGCATCGCGCGCAGCTGGTCCTCGACCTGAGACGGGTACACCTTGTAGCCGCCGGTCACGATCATCTCCTTGATCCTGTCCACCAGGGTCACGAAGCCGGAGTCGTCCATGGTCACGACGTCGCCGGTGCGGAGCCAGCCGCCGGGAAGCAGCTGGTCGGCGGTGTCCTCGGGCCGGTTCCAGTAACCCTGGAAGACCTGCGGGCCACGGATGAGCAGCTCACCGCGCTCGCCCACGGGCGCGTCCTTGGACGGGTCGTCCTGGTCGACGATGCGGATGTCGGTGCTGGGCCAGGGCAGGCCGAGCGAGCCCGGGCGGCGGTCGGCCGAGCACGGGTTGCCCAGCGCGATCGGCGAGGTCTCGGTCATGCCGTAGCCCTCGATGAGCAGACCGCCGGTGAGTCGCTCCCAGCGGTCGGCCGCTTCCTTGGAGATCGGCATGGCACCCGCGAAGGCGATCCGGATCGAGCTGAGGTCGGCGTGGCGCTCCTCGGCGAGGCGCGCCAGGCGGTCGAACATCGGAGCGACGCCGGGCATGAACGTGGCGGGCCGTCGTCGCTGCGCCTTGAGGATCGCCTCAGGGTCGAACTTGCCGAAGGCGATGAGCGTGGCGCCCATGTGGGCCGCGTAGAGCAGGCAGAGGGTGAGTCCGAACGCGTGGAAGAACGGCAGCGCCCCGAAGGTCGTCTCCTCGCCGTCGCGGAGCTGGGCCCAGGCGTTGCTCTGGAGCACGTTGGCGACGAGCGACCGGTGGGTGACGACGGCGCCCTTGGGGGTGCCGGTCGTGCCGCCGGTGTACTGGATGAGAGCGATGTCGTCGGCGACGGCCTGGGGATGGTTCGGTGGCAGCGGCGTGGCGCGCGCGACGACACGACGCCAGTCGAGGGCCGTCGGCCCCGGGTCGCCGCGCAGCTCGGAGCGCAGCGTGCGCGCCTTGGCGACCGGGAGGGAGAGCGCGAAGCGCTTGATCGCCGGGAGGTCGCGCGTGAGGTCGACGGCGAGCACCGTGCGGACGGCGGTGCGTGCCTGCACCTCGACGACGCGGGCCGCGGTCGGTTCCCAGCAGATCGCGACGACGGCGCCGGAGTCCGCGAGCTGGTGCTCGAGCTCGGCGGCTGCGTACGTGGGGTTGTGCTCCACCACGACGGCGCCCAGTCGCAGGATGGCCCAGAATGCGACGACGTGCGTGTGGCAGTTCGGCAGGGCGATCGCGACCCGGTCGCCCGCTCGGACTCCGAGACCGTGCAGGGCACCAGCGGCGCGCTCGATCTCGCGTGCGAGCTCTCGGTAGGTCGTCGTCCTGCCCTCGAACACGAGGGCGACCCGATCAGGGTGACGCTCCACGGTGCGGCTGAGCCCGGCGGTCAGGGGTTCGTCGGGCACCTCGATCACGGCGGGCACGCCGTCGGCGTAGGAGGCGAGCCAGGGCCGGTCGGACGTCAGAGTCACGGCTCAAGCCTAACCTACGGGCCCGTAAGTTACTGCACAGTAGGTCGGGTGAGATCGCCCGCGACGGCTACAGCTCGCTCGACCGGGGGCCCCAGAGGTTGACGCCCGCATCGACGGCATGGCGCTCGATCGCGGCGAGCTCGTCGGGGGTGATCGGGGGCCCGCTGATCGCGCGCAGGCTGTCCTCGAGCTGCGCTGTCGTCCGCGGTCCCAGGACGACTGACGTGACCCGCGGGTCACGCAGGACCCACGCGATCGCGAGCTGCGCGAGGCTCTGCCCGCGTCCGGCAGCCACCTCGGCGAGCCCCCGGACGTGTGCGAGGTTGTCGGCGCTGAGGTACTCCGGACGCAGCGGTCCACCACGCGCGGCGCGCGAGTCCGGCGGCACCCCGTCGAGGTAGCGGCCCGTGAGCATGCCCTGGGCGAGCGGCGAGAACGCCACGACGCCGAGCCCCACGTCGGCGGCGACGTCGAGCAGCGATCGTCCGTCGGCGGCGGCGTCGGGGTGCTCGACCCAGCGGTTCAGCATCGAGTACGACGGCTGGTGGAGGGTGAGCTCGAGGCCCATCGACTGCGCGAGCTCGGCCGCCTGCGCCGTGCGCACGGCCGAGTACGACGACACCCCGACGTAGCGTGCGCGCCCCGAGTCCAGCGCCGTCGTCAGCGCGCCGAGCGTCTCCTCGAGAGGCGTCTTCGGGTCGTAGCGGTGGCTGTAGAACACGTCGACGTGGTCGAGCCCCAACCGGGCGAGCGAGCGGTCGAGGGAGGCGAGCAGGTACTTGCGCGAGCCGTGCTCGCCGTACGGGCCGGGCCACGCGCGGTACCCGGCCTTGGTGGCGATCACGAGCTCGTCCCGGTAGGGGGCCAGATCGCGCGCAAGGAGCCGCCCGACGCTCTCCTCAGCGGCACCCGCCGGGGGGCCGTAGTTGTTGGCGAGGTCGAGGTGCGTGATCCCGAGGTCGATCGCGCGCAGCACGAGCTCGCGCTGCTCGGCGAAGGGTCGCGCCGCTCCGAAGTTCTGCCACAGGCCCAGCGTGGCCACCCCGAGCGCGAGCCCGGACCGTCCTGCACGACGGGTCGGGAGCCGGGCGTGGCGCTGCGGGTCGGCGACGTGCATCACACGACCGTACGCTGGGCATGCGGCGCGGTGGACAACCCCGCGCAGCGCCCGTCAAGGGCTTGACGACGACGAGGAGGCACCGCGATGGCGCAGCAGGACGACACGCCGAGCGCACCGACGGCGACCGAGGACGCGAAGGCGAAGTTCCGGGAGGCGCTCGACCGCAAGAAGGCGGCGGGGCACCGGACGGCCGACGGCTCGAAGAACACGGGCTCGGTGCACAGCGCTGAGACGACGGGACCGGTGCAGCGGCAGTTCCGGCGCAAGTCCGGCTCCGCCTGACCGGCTCGACGACGACGGCGGCCGAGGGAGATGTCTCCTCTGGCCGCCGTCGTCATGTCGTGATCGTGTCGTCTGCCGGACCGGGTGCGGCCTACGACAGCAGACGCAGTCGGACCGACTCGGGTCGCGCCCGCAGCGCCTCGACGACAGCCTGCTCGACCGGTGCGCCGGCGTCCGTCACGACGTAGCCGATCTCGCCACGCGTCGCCAGCAGCTGCCCCTCGATGTTCACGCCGTGCTTGGCGAGCGTCGCGTTGACGGCGGCCAGGACGCCGGGCGTGTTCCGGTGCAGGTAGGCCAGGCGGTGCACGCCGGGCGCCTGGTCGAGCGCGAGGTTCGGCAGGTTGACGCTGAGGGTCGTCGTGCCCGTCCGGAGGTAGTCCCGCATCTTGTGGGACACGAAGTTGCCGATCGCCTCCTGCGCCTCCTCGGTCGAGCCGCCCGTGTGCGGTGTGAGGATGACGTTGGGCAGGCCGCGCAGCTCGGACTCGAACGGGTCGCCCTTGCGCTTGGGCTCGACGGGGAAGACGTCGATCGCCGCACCGCTCAGGTGCTGCGAGACGATCGCCTCCCGGAGGGACGCCGGGTCGACGACGAAGCCGCGGGACAGGTTGAGCAGGATCGCCCCCGGTCGCATCCGCGCGATCTGCTTGCCTCCGAACATCCCGGCGTTTCCAGGGCGACCGTCGACGTGCAGCGTGACGATGTCGGCCGACTCGAGCAGCTCGTCCATGGTCGAGGCCCGGCGCGCGTTGCCGAGCGCGAGCTTCTCGGCGGTGTCGTAGAAGATGACCGACATGCCGAGGTTCTCGGCGAGCACCGACAGCTGCGTGCCGATGTTGCCGTACCCGATGATCCCGAGCGTCCGGCCGCGCACCTCGTGCGCGCCGATCGCCGACTTGTTCCAGACACCCTCGTGCATCGACCGGTCGAACTCCGTGAGCCGTCGCGTGAGGGCGATGATCTCGGCGATCGTGATCTCGACGACCGATCGCGTGTTGGAGAACGGCGCGTTGAACACCGCGACCCCGTGGTGGGCGGCCGAGGCGAGGTCGATCTGGTTGGTGCCGATGCAGAACGCACCGATCGCGACCAGGTCCGGCGAGCTCTCGATCGCGCGAGCGGTCACGGTCGTCTTGGACCGGATGCCGAGGAGGGCGACCCCCTGCAGGGCGTCGATGAGCTCGTCCTCGTCGAGGGCGCCGGTGCGGGTGATCACCTCGTAGCCGGCCTGCTCAAGGTTCGTCACGGCGTCGGGGTGGAGGTTCTCGAGGAGGAGTGCGCGCACGGGAGACATCGTGCGCCCTTGTGGTCGGCAGACCAAGCCGGTCCCGTCCCTCGGACAGGTGCTGGGGGCGGTCGGGCTGCCGCCCACACAGGTTCACCCGGAAGCATGGCGCGCCAACGGCGGCTCGGTTGCGACACTGCGGCGTGACCTTGTCGATGCGCCGCTACCGACGGCAGGCCGAGCGCATCGAGAGGCGCGGCGGTGCGGCTGCGACCAGGGCCGGGCTGAACCCGATCCTGGCGGTGGGCCTGGTCGCGGCCCTGCTGTGCCTCGCGTGGTCCCGGGGCGCGCTGCCGGAATGGCTTCCGGTCCCTCGGCCACCGACGTTCATCTCGGTCGAGGGTCGGCTCGTTGCGGTCCCCGTGCCGGCGAAGGACGCCGTGCGCGTCCTGCCGGGCGTCGTGGTCGCGACGAGCGGGTCGTACGCATTCCTCGACGTCACGGCGTCGGGCGCTCCCATCGGCTTCGACCCCTGCCGCCCCATCCGCTACGTGGTCCGGCCCGACGGCGCACCCGCCGCGGGCGACCAGCTGATCGCCGAGGCGGTCGCGACGATCTCGGCCGCGACCGGTCTCGCCTTCGTCGACGCCGGGTACACGAGCGAAGAGCCCGTGCTCGACCGTCCGTTGGTGCAGGCCCGCTACGGGGACGGCTGGGCGCCGGTGCTTTTCGGCTGGTCGGACGAGGGCACGTATCCCGAGCTGGCGGGACCGACGGCCGGGCTGGGCGGTGCGTCCGTCGTCCCGGCGGCGACCGGACCGGGTGAGTTCCTGGCCGGCGGGCGGGTGCTGCTCGATGCCCCCGACCTCACGACGATCCTCGCCAGCCCCGACGGGTATGCGCGGGCTCGTGCCGTCGTCGTGCACGAGGTCGCGCACGTCGTCGGTCTCGACCACGTGGCCGACGCGGGAGAGCTCATGGCGCCGACGATGGGTCCGCTCACGGAGCTCGGTCCGGGCGACCGTGCCGGGCTGGCGCTCGTCGGCCAGGTGCCGTGCGACGGCGTCTGAGCACTCAGGACCCGGGCCGCTCCGCGGCGCCGTCGAGCCCGACCGGAAGATCTCGCTCGTGCACGACGCGCAGCGCCCGGGTCGGTCGGGTCATCGCGACGTAGAGGTCGCCCGCGGTGGTCGCCAGGACGTCGGCGGGCTCGAGCAGCACGACGGCGTCGAACTCGAGGCCCTTGCTCTCGCGCGGGGTCAGCAGGGAGACGGGCGCGTCGAGGTCGGTCGCCCTCGACGACGAGGTCGAGCCGGGCGCACGCAGCACCGCCTCGAGGCCGGCGTCACGCAGCGCCGCACGGACGTCGTCGAGCAGGCGGCGCGGTCCGATCACGGCCACACGCCCCGCGCCGGCGTCGTCGGGCACCTCGGCGAGGAGCGACCGCACCTGGTCCACCGCGGCCGTCGCGAGCGACCCTGGCGCGGCGCGGTCGAACGTCAGCGCGCCCACGACGTCGCGGGCCGAGGTCAGCCGGCTCACCGGGAGCCCGGCCTCGGCGGCGACCCGCTGGGCGGCGTCGGCGACCGCAGCGGGCGTGCGGTAGTTGACCGTGAGCTCCGCGAGGCGCCACGACGAGCGCAGCACCGGCTCGAGGGTGCCGCGCCACGAGTGGGCGCCGGCGCTCGACGACGTCTGGGCGACGTCGCCGACGATCGTCATCGACCTGGTGGGCACCCGCCGCAGGAGCGCACGCCACGCCATCGCGGACAGCTCCTGGGCCTCGTCGACGACGACGTGACCATAGGTCCAGCTCCGGTCGGCCGCAGCCCGCTCGGCGGTCGTCAGGGACGGCCCCGAACCCGCGAAGCGGTCAGCCAGAAGCTCCGCGGAGACGAGGCCGTCGCCGCCGTTCGACTCCAGCACCCGGCGGGCGTAGTCGACCTCGGCGACACGACGTGCGGCGTCTGCCTTCTCCCGTGCCCGCGCCGCCTGGTTGTCGTCCCCGAGCAGCTCGGCGGCCTCGTCGAGCAGCGGGACGTCGGCCGCGGTCCACGGCGCGTCGGGGGACCGCTGCAGGAGCGTGCGGTCCCGGGCCGACAGCTCGGGGGAGGCCGCCGCGAGGCGGTGCGGCTTCGTGAGCAGGTCGGTGACGAGGCCCTGCGCGGTCAGCGGCATCCACGCGAGGTTGAGCGCGATCCGGATCTCCCGCGTCGAGCGGAGCTCCTCGAGGATCTCGCCCCGCTCGTCGGGGGCGACCGGCCACCCCAGCTGCGCCACGTACTGCTCAGCGAGCCGCGCCAGCATGTCGCGGACGAACGCGACGCGGGCCTGGTTGTGCGGACGGTTGCCGCGCCGTGCACGGGCGATCGCCGCGGAGACGTCCGACGGCGTGACGACGATGGTCGTGCCGTCGATGCGCACCTCGGTCGGCTGCGCGGGGACGCGCTGGCGCTGGCGCACCGCACGGGCGATGACCTGAGCCATCACGGTGCGCCCCTTGATCTCGGCGACCACGTCGTCCTCGACCCCCGTCGGGCTCACGCCCGGGAAGAGCTCGGCGACGGTCGTCGTCACGACGCCGGTCTCGCCGAGCGACGGCAGCACCTGGTCGATGTAGTGCAGGAACGTCCGGCTCGGCCCGACGAGCAGGACCCCCGAACGTTCGAGCATGCGCCGGTGCGCGTACAGCAGGAAGGCAGCCCGGTGCAGCGCGACGGCCGTCTTGCCCGTGCCCGGCCCGCCCTGCACGACGAGCGCACCCTGCAGCTCCGAGCGGATGATGGCGTCCTGCTCGGCCTGGATGGTCGCCACGATGTCGCTCATCCGGCCCGTGCGACCGGCCGCGAGGGAGGCGAGCAGCGCGCCCTCGCCGGACAGGCCGCTGAGCGTGAGCCCGTCGTGGCGGGCTCCCTCAGCGTCGGAGCCGTCGGCCTCGACCACCGACGCCAGCACGTCCAGATCGAGGATCTCGTCCTCGATGCCGGTCACCGAGCGTCGACGCGTGACCAGGTGACGGCGCCGCACGACGCCGTCGGGCCGGGCCGCGGTCGCGCGGTAGAAGGCCTGCGCGGCGGGCGCACGCCAGTCCGTGAGGATCGAGGCGTGGTCCTCGTCGGCGAGGCCGATGCGCCCGACGTAGCGCGCCGCGCCGTCGGTCAGGTCGAGCCGGCCGAACGCGAGGCGGTCCTCGACCGCCTCGAGCTGAGCGATCCGGTCCTCGTACAGGGTCGCGAACGCATCGCGCTCGCTGCGGTTCTGTGGCGAGCCGGACGGCCCTTCGCGACGGACCTCGGCGAGCCGTGCGCGTGTCTGCGCGCGGAGCTGGTCGAGCCGGCGGTACAGCCTGTCGACGGTCTCCTGCTCACCGCGCAGCTCCGACTCGCTTCCCGCCACGTCGGCGCTCCTGTTCCCCCAGGGTGGTCGAACGACCACCGGATGCCTCCGTGCACACGCGCGGAGCGGCCGTCCATTATCCGCCTCGCCAGGGCTGTCGTGTGCAGCACCGCTCTGCCGGGCAGGCGCGTCGGGGAAGACCTGGACCCGTCCAGGTGTTGTCGAGATCGAGGCCGCGTGCTCCGGGTGCGGCCAACGGAAGAGGTGAGGACCCATGCAGGACCCCAACGACATCTACGACGTCGACCCGCAGGTCGCGGCCGAGGTCGAGACGCGGTCTGCCGGCGGACTGGGTCCGGTGCTCGTGCATGCGCTGCGCGGCTTCATGGACGCAGGCAGCGCCGGGCAGCTGGCCGTCGAGCACCTGACCGAGGAGCTCCCGGCGACGAGGCTCGCGACGTTCGACGTCGACCAGCTGATCGACTACCGCTCGAGGCGGCCGATCATGACGTTCGACTCGTCGACGTGGAGCGACTACGACGAACCCGAGCTGGTCGTCGACGTGATCCACGACGCGGCCGGTGTGCCGTTCCTGCTGCTGCACGGGCTCGAGCCCGACGTGCAGTGGGAGAGGTTCGCGTCGGCCGTCCGCCAGATCGTCGAGCGGTTCGACGTGCCGCTGACCATCGGCCTGCACGGGATCCCGATGGGCATCCCGCACACCCGCCCGCTGTCGGTCACGGCGCACGCGACGCGGCCGGAGCTCATCTCGGACCACAAGTCGTGGTTCGGCACGGTCCAGGTCCCGGCGAGCGCGAGCGCACTGCTCGAGCTCCGGCTCGGTCAGTCGGGGCACGACGCGATGGGCTTCGCGGTGCATGTCCCGCACTACCTGGCTCAGTCGTCGTTCCCGCAGGCGAGCATCACGGCGCTCGAGAACCTCCAGCGCGTGACAGGTCTCGACCTGCAGCTCGCGAGCCTCACGCAGGCAGCGAACGAGACCGTGCTCGAGATCGAGCGCCAGGTCAACGGCTCCGAGGAGGTCGCCGCCGTGGTCCACGCCCTCGAGGAGCAGTACGACGCGTTCACGCACAACCTCGGCCGGACGGGTTTGCTCGCCGAGAGCGCGCAGCTGCCCACGGCGGACGAGCTGGGCGAGGAGTTCGAGCGGTTCCTGGCGCAGCAGACCGGAGACGGTCCCGGACTGTGACGTTGCTCTCTGCGGATCGACCTTGATCCGCAGCGACACGCCCGACTCGCCAGGACGGCGCCGGCCGCACGACACGCGTCGTGCGGCCGGCGCCGTCCTGGCTCGTCGTGAGCAGCACAATGGTCGTCCGTGACGACTTCTCCGCCCGGAGCGCGTGCCCTCATCGTCTGGGGAGCCGCTGTCGCGGCTTACGCGATCGCCGTGCTCCACCGCTCCTCGCTCGGGGTGGCGGGTCTCGAGACGACCAGCAGGTTCGGCGTGAGCGCCTCGGTGCTGGCGAGCCTCGCCGTGGCCCAGCTCATCGTCTACGCCGCGTTCCAGATCCCGGTCGGTGTGCTGCTCGACAGGCTCGGGCCGCGTCGGATCATCGCGGGCGGCGCGTTCCTGATGGCGGTGGGCCAGCTCGTCGTCGCAACCGCCACGGTCGTGCCCGCGGCGCTGCTGGGCCGGATGTTCATCGGTGCCGGGGACGCGATGACCTTCGTCTGCGTGATCCGGCTCATCCCGGCCTGGTTCCCGCAGCGCAGGGTGCCCCTGATGACGCAGCTCACCGGGTCCATCGGCCAGCTCGGTCAGGTGCTCGCGGCGGTGCCGCTCGTCGCGGTGCTGCAGGGCGCCGGATGGGGCGCGGCCTTCGGAGGTCTGGCGGCCGTCGGACTGCTCGCGGGCATCCTCGTCGTCGTCGTCGTGCGCGACTCGCCCGCGTCCGGGCCGGCCGACCCCGCGGTCACCCGCAGCGCACCGGCGCCCGGCGTCGCGAGCACGACCCCGCGCGAGGGCGTCCTGGTGGGACTGCGTGCCGTCGCGCGCGAGCCAGGTGCCTGGCTGGGGTTCTGGGTGCACTTCCTCAGCGCCTTCAGCACGAACGTGATCGTGCTCCTGTGGGGGTTCTCGTTCTTCGTCGAG
Source organism: Cellulomonas sp. WB94 (assembly GCF_003115775.1). Taxonomy (NCBI): domain Bacteria; kingdom Bacillati; phylum Actinomycetota; class Actinomycetes; order Micrococcales; family Cellulomonadaceae; genus Cellulomonas; species Cellulomonas sp. WB94. Next base: position 86,369 of record NZ_QEES01000004.1, on the reverse strand, counting down.
GGCCAGGGGCGGAGCACCGCCGAGGCGAGCGCGCTGCTCACGCTCAACGTGGTCGCCGCCGTGGTCGCCGGACCGTTGCTCGGCGAGGCGTCCGCGCGTCATCCGGAGCGACGCACCCGGACCGTGCTGATCATCGCCGGTGCGATCGGTGTCGCGTGGCTCGTCGTCCTCGTGCCGCCCGGGCCGCGACCGCTGGCAGTGCTGGCCATCTTCGTCGTCGCGGTCGCTGTCGGTGGCCCGACGAGCCTCGTGGGCTTCGACGTCGCGCGGCACTGCACGCCCGCGCACCGGCTGGGGGCGACGACGGGGTTCGTCAACACCGGCAGCTTCGTCGCAGCGCTGTCGACGATGCTCGCGATCGGCGTCGTGCTCGACCACGTGGCTCTGGGTGCGACGCGTGACCTCGACGCCTACCGCCAGGGCCTGTCGGTCGTGGCCGTGCCGTGGGTCGTCGGAGTCGCCGGGCTGCTCGTGTCGCGCCGCCAGACGCGGGTGGCGCACCCCGAGGTCCGGCTCTGAGCGCTCGAGTCGTCACGCACTGATCTGGGATGACGAATCGGCGACCAGATGGCCGTCGAACATCCACCCAAACGTGATCAGAAACCGTGGCGCGCGAATGCGGCCGCGTGGCAGGATGACGAATGTTGCAGTGACGTACTGACGCTCGACCGGCGCCCTGACCTCCTGGTGAGGGCATCTCCAGCTCCGGCTGGTCTGCCCGGTGCAGGACGTGGGACAAGGCATTGCGGCACGGCGCGGGCACATGCTCGTCACCGTCACCGGTTGGAACAGAAGGACAAGAACATGGCACAGGGTGCTGTCAAGTGGTTCAACGCTGAGAAGGGCTATGGGTTCATCGCCCAGGACGGCGGCGGCCCCGACGTCTTCGTCCACTACTCGGCCATCGACACGCAGGGCTACCGGTCGCTCGACGAGGGCCAGCGGGTCGAGTTCGAGATCACCCAGGGACCCAAGGGTCCGCAGGCCGAGAAGGTTCAGGCACTCTGACCTCAGCTTCTCGCTGAGCCGGCCATCGGCTGACTCGGCGCGATGAGCTCAGCGCAAGGCCGCATCCTCAGACGGGGGTGCGGCCTTGCTGCGTGCGGCGGCAGAGGCAGCCGCAGCCGGTTGCGGTGCCGCGTCGAGGATCGGCTGTGCCGAGCCGACGAACGCGACGACGTCGGCGTCACGCAGCAGCCTCGACGGCGCAGGCAGGGAGCGCAGCGCGCGATCCAGGTCGGCTGACCGCAGCAGCGCAGGGTCGTTCGTGCCGGCAAGGACGAGGTTGCCGTAGCGACGACCGCGCAGCTGGCCGGGCTCGGCGATGACGGCGACGTCGGCGAACACCGCCGCGAGGGTCGCGGTCTCCGCGCGCGCCCGGGCGAGCGGGGGTCGGTCGGCGCAGTTCGCGACGTAGAGACCTCCAGGCCGCAGGACCCGCGCGACGTCGGCGGTGAACTCCAGCGTCGTGACGTGCTCGGGCGTGCTGTCGCCCGCGAAGACGTCCCGGATGACGATGTCCGCGCTGGCGTCCGGCAGCGTCGCGAGCTCGCTGCGCGCGTCGCCGGCCCGGATCCGGAGCGCGGGCGCGCGCGGCAGGTCGAACCACGCACGGACGAGCTCGGGCAGGGTCGCGTCGAGCTCGATCGCGATCTGACGGGATGCCGGCCGGGTCGCGTGCACATAGCGGGCCATCGCGCAGCCGGCGGCTCCGAGGTGCACGACGGCAAGTGGTTCACGCGGCATGAGCCTGTCCACCACGGCGGCCATCTGCTGCATGTACTCGAACGAGAGCCGGGTCGGGTCGACGAGGTCGAGGTGCGAGCTGGGGACGCCGTTGACCAGGACGGTCACACCGGTCGGGTCGTCCGGGGCGCGGACGACCTCGACGGTCCCGGTGGAGATGGCAACGGGCCCCGACGGCCAGGTCGGGGATGTCGGAGGTCGGTGTGAGGCTGGGGCTCGTCGCCCCGAGCGGTCGCGGGCAGCCACCTGCCTACCGTAGAGGCTCGCGGGCAGAGGCCCGCAGGCGGTGCCGGCCGGGGCGGAGGTTGACGGGAGTCGAACAGGTGTTCGATACTGAGAGCCGGACGACGAGGAGAGGGGACGGGAAAGCTCATGGCGACAGCCGCAGGTACCGACCTTCTGCCGACCCGCTCGCACGAGCTCCTGCAGCGCGCGGATGCCGAGCTCGTCGCGGCGCAGTTCTCCTCGGAGGCATGGGAACGGTTCTCTCACGCCCACCTCGCAGCCCTGCGGGGCGGGGCGGCGCTGCTCGCCGTGCGTGGGCGGCCCGGCGGCAGGCGTCCCCCCCGGACGGTCTGGGACATGCTCCGCGTCGTCGCTCCCGAGCTTGCGGACTGGATCGACTACTTCGCCGGCGGAGCGAGCCTGCGGTCGGCCATCGAGGCAGGTCGGTTCGACGCGGTGTCGGAGGCGCGAGCCGAGCAGGCGTTGTGCGCCGCCGAGGACTTCATCGACGAGCTCCGGGCGCTGCTCACGGCCGACGCCTCGCCGACGGCGCCGGTGCGGGGTGCCGCGCCGCGAGGACTCGGCCTGCGTGCGTCGTGAGCCGGAGCCCGCGGTCTGGCACCGCTCGACGCGACTGGGGGGCCGACGAGGACGGCTGCTCGATCCTCCACGTCGACATGGATGCGTTCTTCGCCTCCGTGGAGATCGCCCGGAGACCTCAGCTCCGAGGGCTTCCCGTCATCGTGGGCGGCTCTGAGCGCGCCGTCGTGCTGGCCGCGACCTACGAGGCGCGGGCGTTCGGGGTGCACTCCGCGATGCCGATGGCCGCGGCACGGCGACTGTGCCCGCACGCCGTCGTCGTCCCACCGGACATCGCGACCTATCGCGCGGTGTCGAGCGGTGTCATGCAGGTCCTGCGCGACATCACGACGCTCGTCGAGCAGGTGAGCGTCGACGAGGCCTTCCTGGACGTGTCGGGAGCACGGCGGCGGCTCGGACCACCGACGAGGATCGCGGAGCTGATCCGCGCCCGGGTGCTGACCGAGCACGGGATCACCTGCTCGGTCGGGATCGCGTCGACGAAGTTCGTCGCGAAGCTTGCGTCGGGCCACGCCAAGCCTGACGGCGTCCTCCTCGTGCCCAAGGACGCGACGGTTCCGTTCCTGCGCACGCTGCCGGTCGGTGCGCTGTGGGGCGTGGGGGAGCGCACCGAGGCTGCGCTCGCGCGGTGGGGCATCCGCACCGTCGCGGAGCTCGCCGACAGTGACGTCGGGACGATCCAGCGAGCAGTGGGACGGACCTCCGGCGCGCACCTCTACGACCTGTCCTGGGGCCGGGACCCGCGCCCGGTCGAGCCGGGTCGCGACGAGAAGAGCATCGGCGCCGAGGTGACGTTCCCGGTGGATGTCGCCGACCCGGTGGTCGTCCAGGCCAAGGCGCTCGAGCTCGCCGACCGGTGTGCCGGGCGGCTTCGTGCGCAGGGCCTTGTCGCTCGGACGATCGCCGTGAAGGTCCGGACCTCGGACTTTCGGACGCTGACGCGTTCCCGGACCCTCGTGACCCCTACCGACGTCGGTCGCGAGGTGTATCTCGCCGCACGGGAGCTGCTCGCAGGAGTCGATCTCGGCGGCCTGCCGGTCCGCCTCGTCGGTGTGCGCGCCGAAGGTCTCAGCGCCGCCTCGTCGACGATCCGCCAGCCGACCCTGGACGAGGTGTCCGGGGACGGTGAGGGTTCGCAGCGCGACGCCGAGCGCGCCATGGACCGCGTCCGGGAGCGGTTCGGTGCGGGGGCGATCGGTGCAGCGGCGACGGCTCCGCGAGTCGGTTGACGTCCGACTACCGACTTCGCCCGGCGCGATCTATCCTGACCCCAATGGATCCCGACAGGGAAGCCCGACAGGGAAGTACGGGGGTAGCAGTGCCTCTGTCCGAGTACGAGCAGCGCGTACTGGAGCAGATGGAGCGACAGCTCACATCTGACGACCCCAGGCTCGCGAACACGCTCACGTCCCGCGGGCGTCGATCCGTCAGTCGCTACGTCCTGGGTGCCGCCGGCGTGGCGGTGGGTCTGCTCCTGCTGATCTTCGGTGTGGTCGCATCACGCGCATGGTTGGGCGTGCTGGGCTTCATCGTGATGTTCGCCGCGGTCACCTACGCGGTCGCACGTCCGCGCGCCACCGGGCCGGCCGGCGTGGTCCGCCCCGACGGGCGCGTGACCCGGTCACCGAAGCCTCAGGCCAAGAAGTCCCGGTCGGCAGGCTTCATGAACCGCCTCGAAGAGCGCTGGCAGAAGCGTCGCGACTCGGATCGCTGAGCGGCGACGTCACGTCGGTCAGGACCGTCGCGATCCACACCTCGAGCTCCTCGGGCGTGCGCGTCGGCGGAGCCGGCGCGTAGCGAAGCTGCTCGAGAGCATCGGCGAGCTGGACGAGCGCTGCATCCGCGGGCTCGCCCAGGGGCACTGCGCGGAGCGCGACGACCCGGGCGCGGACGATGTCGACGCACTGCCGAGGAGTCCGAGCGTCGGACCACTCGATCCCGGCAGCCGCGAGGCGCTCTCGGAGCCGGCTCCAGGCCACCTCAGGGTCCACCGCGGCGTGACGGGTCGAGCGTCGTCGTGCGACCACCAGGCCACCGACGGCGAGCAGGAGCAGCAACCCGGCTCCCGCGACGACCGGCAACCGGCTGGTCGACTCGTCGGCCGTGACGGCGCCGCCGGGCGAAGTCGCCCCCGCCGTGGCACCCCCTGTGGCGTTCCCCCCGAGGTTGTCCGGTATCTCGCCCGCATTCGGTGCCGCGGTGCTGAAGACGAACGGGTCGCTCCATCGAGGCGGCGAGCCCGACTGCACGGCGGGGGTGGGCTCGAACCTGACCCAGCCGGCCGAAGGGAAGTAGAGCTCGGGCCACGTGTGCGACAGCCGGCCGGTGACCGTGTAGACGCCGTTGTCGTCGGCGACACCGGGCAGGAACCCGACCCCCAGTCGGGCGGGGATGCCGAGCGAGCGCGCCATGATGGTCATCGAGGTCGCGAACTGGACGCAGTAGCCGTGCCGGTTCGTCAGGAAGTCCCAGACGGCGTCGTCCGTCCGGGCCGGCGCGACCCGGGTGTCGTACACGAACCTGCTCATGTCGCGGAAGTACGTCTGCAGGGCGAGCGCCTGGTCGTACGCGCCGCTGGCATCGGCCGTGAGCTGCACCGCGAGCGCCCGGATGTCCTCGGTGTGAGCGGTCTGTGGCACCGCGAGGTACGGCTCGAGCCCCGCAGGCAGCCGGCTGCTGGCGGCCTTGAGGTCGTCGGCGGTGAGGGTCGGGATCTCGACGGTCATGGCGTAGGTGGTGCCGCTGCCCGTCGCCCGGTCGCCCACGACCTCGTCGCGCTCGGCGTCGTACCGCCACGGGCCGGCGATCTCGAGGGTGCGGGGGAAGGTGCTCACCGGCAGCCGGAGCTCACGCAGGCCGTCGATCGTCACGTCGACGCGGGCGAGGGTTCCGGCCTGCGGGTCGAGGAGCGTGCCCTGCACCGACGTGTCGGAGGCCAGCAACGTGCCGGGCGCCCAGTCCTGCAGGTCGGTGGCGTCGGTCCGCTGCCAGCTCCGGCCGTCGAAGTCGCGGAGCGTGAAGGCACGCAGCGGGCCGACCACGCGCGCGTTGGCCGCCTCGGGCGCACCGGGAGCGGCCGAGCCGCCATCGGTCGGCGAGGCCGGGTCGGCTGCACCGACCGGAGCGACCGTGTAGTGGAGCACGACCTGGCCCGACCGGCGACCGAGGCTCTGTCGCAGGTCCAGGTCGTCGCTGAGCCGGAGCGGACCGATCGGCCCGCTCCCGAAGCTCGGGAGCGTCAGCGAGGCCCATCCGGGAGCGGCCGCGACGACGGGTCCGGCGGCGAGCGTGGCCACCACGAGCGCTGCTGCGACCGCCACCGTCGACGTGGTGCGCCGGGCACCGACGGCGTGGTCACCGTGGGGTGCGGCGTGGAGCGCGAGCAGCAGGAGGTAGGCGAACGCGGTCCATCCGAGCGCGCCCGCTGGTGCGGGGTAGGCGAGGCCGATGGCGGGGAGCCACATCGTGACCAGCACGAAGCCGGACCAGGCGGGCGCGTCGAGGCCGAGAGCGAGCGCGTCGGCGAACAGGAAGACGAGCATGCCGCCCGCGACCACGAGCATCTCGACCGGCCGTGCGGCGTTCATGGGGACGACCGACGCGTTGATGAGCTCGGCCGCCGCGCGCACGGAGGCGAGGAGCCGCTCGAACGACGCGGCGTCCGGAAGCACCTGCACGCGCCCCGGAGGTGCGCCGTACACGACGAGGAGGCCGAGCGCGGCGGTGATCGCCCCGACGATGGTCGGGGTCCACCGGGACCGGGCGACCGAGCGGACCGCGGCAGTCACGACGGCGAGGACGACCACCGCGAGCACACCCGCGCGCAGCCATCGACCGGGGGAGAGCAGCCCGGACAGTGCGAGCAGGCTCGCGCAGGCTGCGGCGGCGACGAGGACGGACCCCAGGATCGATCGTCCGCCGCGCGGGAACCCGGCAGACCCGCGCCCGGCTATCACAGGGCGCTCTCCAGCAGACGCATCCAGCTCCGCGCGATGTCCTCTCCGGGCTCAGCCGTCACGGCCCGCCACCCGGCGCGGTGCAAGGCCTCGACGGTGCTCGCCGCATCCCCCCGCTGCGCGTGCGACCCCTCGCCCGAGCGAACCACGGCCCACCCCTGGGCGTTGTCGGCGACTCGCGCGAGGGCGGTGCGGGCGCGGGCGGTGAGCGGGCCGACCACGGCGAGCACGATCTCGCCGACGTCGTCCGTGGCGAGAAGCAACCGGGCGTCGACCAGGAGCCGCTCTTCGGCCGCGGCCGGCGACTCGGCGATGGTGAGATCGATCGTGCGGTCCAGGATGTCTGCGCGTGCCATGTCGCCCGGACGGTTGTGCGCGTGCCGCATCGACATCGGGCGCTCGGTGAGAGCGCCGTCGTGGCGCGCAGCGACGGCGGCGGGGGCCGGACCGCACAGGAGCCGGACGGGATGGCCGGCGTCGAGCATGGCGAGCGTCATCGAGGCGGCGAGCGAGATGCTCCACTCGAGCGAGGCAGATCGCGTCGGCAGGTCGAGCAGGACACTGACGGGCCGCATGCCGGCCCGCTCGTCCGACCGGACCATGAGCTCGCCGCGGCGCGCGCTGGTGGCCCAGTGGACGCGCCGGAGGTCGTCACCGAACCGGTAGTCGCGGAGCGAGGCGTCGTCCGTGGACGGGGTCCGCGCGCCGAGCGCGACCCGATCGGGGTCGCCGACGAGGACCCCCGGCGGGACCTGCAGCTCGGTGACGGTCGGCCAGACCGAGATGTGGGCTCCCTCGCCGAGGCTCGTCGTGGCCTTGGCGACGCCGAAGGGGTCGATGCGCGTGACCACGAGCGGGCCCAGCGTCCATCGGCCGCGTCGCGCGGCGAGGACGGGGTAGGTGATGGTGACGCGGCCAGGGGTGCGGGCCACGTGGGCGCGCAGGGGTCGCCCGCCCGACAGCTCCGCCGACGCCTGCTCGCGGAACCGGAGCCCCGCGAGGCGCGCCCGCCCTGCGGCATCGGTGGCCGTGATGACGACCCCGACGACCGAGGTCGACCCGGCATGCACGGGGTTCGGCGACGCCCCTCGCTCGACCGCGAGGCGGTGGCGGCCACGGCCCGGGTCGAGCAGCCCGATCCCCACGAGCGCGCCGATCACGAGGAGGAGGGGGAGGGTGCCGATACGGACGAGGTCGACGGCGCCGACCGCGACCCCGGCGAGCACGGCGACGACTCCGCCGATCGCCAGGCCGACCCCCCGGACGGTCGGACGCAGTCGCATCAGCCGGTCGCCCGCCGCTCGCGGGGGATCGCGCTCCCCGACGTCGGCAGGGGGACGCGGGCGACGATCTCCCGGACGGTCTCGGTGGTCGTCCGCCCGGACAGGCGAGCCTCGGTGCTCGCGAGCACGCGGTGGGCGAGCACGGGCTCGGCCAGCTGCTGGACGTCGTCGGGCAGCACGTGGTCGCGTCCGGCCATCGCCGCGATGGCTTTGGCGGCGCGCAGGAGCTGGATCGCCGCGCGGGGGGACGCACCGAGGCGCAGGCCGTGGTCCTGCCGGGTCGCGGTCACGAGGTCGACGATGTAGCGCTTGACGGCGGGGGCGGCATACAGCGACCTGGCGGTCGTGATGAGGCGTGCGATCTGGGCCGCGTCGGTGACGGGCTGCAGGGACGCCAGCGGGTCGGACGTCTCCTGGAGGTCGAGCATGTCGAGCTCGGACTCGACGCTCGGGTAGCCGACTGCGAGCCGCGCCATGAACCGGTCGCGCTGCGCCTCGGGCAGCGGGTACGTCCCCTCCATCTCGACAGGGTTCTGTGTCGCGATCACGAGGAACGGGTGGGGCAGCGGGTAGGTGTGGCCGTCCACCGTGGCCTGTCCCTCCTGCATGCACTCGAGCAGCGCCGACTGGGTCTTGGGCGACGCACGGTTGATCTCGTCGCCGATGACGATGTGCGCGAAGAGCGGACCCGGTCGGAACTCGAACTCGTGCGTCTGGCTCCGGAAGATGTTGACGCCGGTCAGGTCGCTCGGGAGCAGGTCCGGCGTGAACTGGATGCGACCCACGGTGCAGTCGATGCTGCGCGCCAGTGCCTTGGCCAGGGTGGTCTTGCCGACGCCGGGAACGTCCTCGAGCAGCAGGTGACCCTCGGCGAGCAGGACTCCGACAGTGACGCGCACGAGCTCGCTGCGTCCGGTGACGACCCGCTCGATCGACGCACGGACCCGCTCGCTGGTCCCGACGAGCTCCTCGAGCTCGGTGGACGTGGGCACGGCCTGAAGCATGGGCGTCTCCTTCGGCGGACTGGCACGAGCCTACGTGGCGAGGCACGGCTCCGGGCGGTGTTCAGCGAGCGCTTCCGGGCGCTGCGCGCGAGGCCCGTGCGCGCCCTCCACTTCGCTCCCCGTGCCCCGGGCCTGCGGTCCGTCCTGTCGACAGCGCGCCCAGCGCATGTCCGGATCGTCCCGAATGCCGGTCGAGAAAGCACCGCAAATCGGATCGGCGGGGCGATTGATCGCGGCGGCGACACGCGCGAGGCTCATTCCCCACGCAACGCCCTCCACCTCACTCCACCGCGCTGACCTGGGGATATGCCCCAGGCGGCCGGTGAAACACGCGTCTCTCCCCTTGTGGGTGGAGGAAAGTGGAGTACCGTGGAGGCACTTGGTGAGAACTGGGTGAGGGCACCCGGCACGGGCACTGGCAGCACGATCTGGCACCACGAACGGGGGGCGGCATGAGCGTGGAGTCGACCCTCGTCGGGTACGGCTCGACGGTGCCGTTCCTCGGTACCTATACGCCGCGGCTCGACGACAAGGGCCGGCTGATCCTGCCCGCGAAGTTCCGCGGGCAGCTCGCTCCGGGCCTCGTCATGACGAAGGGCCAGGAGCGCTGCCTGTTCCTGATGCCGATGGACGAGTTCCGCCGCATGCACGACCAGATCCGGCAGGCGCCCGTCACGAGCAAGCAGGCCCGCGACTATCTGCGCGTCTTCCTCTCGGGCGCGAGCGACGAGCTGCCCGACAAGCAGGGGCGCATCTCGATCCCGCCGATGCTGCGCACGTACGCCGGTCTCGACCGCGACGTCGCCGTGATCGGCGCCGGGACGCGCGTCGAGATCTGGGACCTCACCGCGTGGGAGACGTACCTGGCCGAGCAGGAGGACGGGTATGCCGCGACTGCGGAGGAGGTCTTCCCCAACGGTCCCTTCTGAGCCGCCGACGCACGCCAGCACGACCCGAAGGACCAGCACGACCCGCACGACCCGCACGACCCGCACGAACTAGGCCGCATGACCGCCCGGCGAGATCTCCTCCCGTCCGTTCTGACTCACTTCCCCGGTGTCAGAACGTCGGTGGGGGATCTGGTCGGACGGCGGAGGGGCCGTCCGACCACACCAGGACCGCCGCAAGCACCGGGCGGACGAAGAACGAGCGAGCGAACGGCACGCGGCGAGAGGAGGGGCGATGAACGGGTTCGACGACGCGTCAGACAGCGAGCTCGACGCCGCCTCCCGCCACATGCCCGTCATGCTCGCGCGCTGCGTCGAGCTCCTCGAGCCCGCGCTCGCGGGCGACGGTGCCGTGCTGGTCGACTCGACCCTCGGGATGGGTGGGCACACCGAGGCCGTCCTGCAGGCGTTCCCGCACGTCCGGGTCGTCGGCCTGGACCGCGACCCCCAGGCGCTCGAGCTCGCCGGCCGTCGGCTCGCACCCTTCGGCGCGCGGTTCACGGGCGTGCACTCGGTCTACGACCAGATCGGCGACGTCCTCGCGCGCCTCGGCATCAGCGAGGTCCAGGGCGTGCTGATGGACCTCGGTGTGTCCTCGCTGCAGCTCGACGAGACGCAGCGCGGCTTCTCCTACTCGCAGGACGCTCCGCTCGACATGCGCATGGACGCGACGACCGGGCTGACCGCCGCGGACGTCCTGAACACGTACGACGAGCGGGACATCGCCCGCGTGCTGCGTGAGTACGGCGAGGAGCGGTTCGCCGGCAGGATCGCCCGGCGCGTCGTCGCCGAGCGTGCGAAGGCACCGCTGGCCCGCACGGGCGAGCTCGTCGACATCCTGCGCGCCAGCATCCCGGCCGCGACCCGCAAGACCGGCGGCAACCCGGCCAAGCGCACGTTCCAGGCGCTGCGGATCGAGGTCAACGGCGAGCTCGAGGCCCTCGAGCGCGCCCTGCCCGCGTCGATCGAGGCCCTCGCGGTCGGTGGCCGCATCGTGGTCGAGGCGTACCAGTCCCTCGAGGACCGGCTCGTCAAGCGCGCGCTCGCGGCCGGTGCGACGTCGAGCGCACCGCCCGGCCTCCCGATCGAGCCCGAGACCCACCGCCCGTACCTGCGCCTGCTGACCCGGGGCGCCGAGGAGGCGGACGAGGCCGAGCTCGCGCGCAACCCGCGATCGGCCTCCGTGCGGCTGCGTGCCGCAGAACGACTCAGACCCACACCGGACCACCTCCGCAGCAGCGGCGCACCGAGGAGAACAGCATGAGCGCACAGGCAGCGGCGAGGGTCGGTGCAGTCCCGCGTCCAGCACGCCCGGCCGTCGCCCCGCAGCCGGCGCCGCGCCTGCGGCTCGTGCGTGCACCGGCACAGGCGCGCACGCGGGTGCCGTTCGTCGTCGCGTGCATGGCGATCCTCGCGGGGGCTCTCCTGACCGCGCTGCTGCTCAACACGACGATGGCCCGCGGGGCCTACGAGAAGCACGACCTCGACCTCGAGCTGGCCCGGCTCGCCTCGACGCAGCAGGACCTGTCCGCCGCGCTCGATCGGCGCTCCTCGCCCGCCGAGCTGGCGGCGTCGGCGCGCGCCCTCGGGATGGTCCAGGCCCGCAGCACCGGGTGGCTCAGGCTCGCCGACGGAACGGTTCAGGGCGGTCCGGCGGTGGGGGCGGCCGGATGACCCTGCGCGGGCCGGAGAACGGGCAGGCGGGCACTTCCCGCCGCGCTCCCGTGCGCGCAGCTCGGACGACCCCCGGTCCCGGGCGTGACGCCTTGCGGGCGCAGCAGGCTCCGCGGTCGCGCCAGGCGCCCGGTCCGCGGCCGGTCGCGACGCGTCCCGGCGGCCGTCTGCCCGCAGGGCCGCGGGGTCCCGGGCCGACCCGGCTCCCCGCGACCGGAGACCCGCGGCGGCGCCAGGCGCTGCTGACGGTCGCCGTGCTGGTCCTGCTCGCCGTGTTCGCCGTCAGGCTCGTGTACATCCAGGGGTTCCGTGGCGAGGCGGTGGCGCAGGAGGCTCTCGCCAAGCGGCTCAGCACCGCCTCGCTCCTGGCGGCCCGGGGTGAGATCACCGACGCCAACGGCGTCCAGCTCGCCACGTCCGTCGAGCGGTACACGCTGACGGTCGACCAGAAGGTCCTGGCGGCCTGGAAGGTCCGGGGGAGCGACCCGCTCGTGTCCGGACCGTCGGGTGCGGCCGGGCTGCTCTCGCCGATCCTCGGGCTCAACGCCGCAGAGCTCGGCGCCAAGCTCGCGGGCGAGAGCCGGTACAAGGTCGTCGCCAAGGGCGTGCTGCCCGAGCAGTGGCGTGCGATCCGCGAGCTCGGGATCGACGGGATCCTCGCCGAACGGACCTCCGAGCGCATCTACCCGAACAAGACGCTCGCCGGCAACCTGCTCGGCTGGGTCAACTCCCAAGGTGTCGGAGCCACGGGCCTCGAGGCGCTGCTCGACGCGAAGCTCCAGGGCACACCGGGGACCGTGGTCTACGAGCACGGTCGCGGCGGTCAGGAGATCCCCGGCGGCTACCAGGAGCAGACCGACTCGGTCCCGGGCTCGAGCGTGCAGCTGACGATCCTTGGCGACCTGCAGTGGAAGGCCGAGGAGGCCATCGACAGCCAGGTGGCGGCGACCGGGTCCGACTCGGGCGTCATCGTCGCGATCGACACCCGTACGGGCGAGATCCTTGCGCTCGCGGACTCGGGCACGGTCGACCCGAACGACCCCAAGGACGGCAAGCTGAGCGGGTCGAGCGCGATCTCGGACGTGTTCGAGCCGGGGTCGACCGCCAAGGTCATCACGATGGCCGCGGCGCTCGAGACCGGCGTCGCGAACCCCCTGACGCCGTTCGAGGTGCCCTACTCGTACACGACGGCGAACAACCAGACCTTCCACGACTCGCACGAGCACGCGACGCTGAAGCTCACGATGACCGGCATCCTGTCGGAGTCGTCGAACGCCGGCACGGTCATGCTGGGCCAGAACATCCCCCAGCAGGTGCGCTACGACTACCTCGAGAAGTTCGGGTTCGGGACCCGCACGGGCATCGAGCTGCCCGACGAGTCGCCCGGCATCCTGCACCCCAGTGACGAGTGGGACGGGCGCAGCAAGTACGCGGTCCTGTTCGGCCAGTCCGTCTCCGTGACGGCGCTGCAGGCGACCGAGGTCTTCGCGACGATCGCGAACCACGGGGTGCGGGTGCAGCCGCACCTGATCAAGGGCTGGACGGCGCCCGACGGCACGTTCACGCCCTCGACCGCGGCGGCCTCGACGCAGGTGATCTCCCCGACGACGGCCGACACGGTCATGACGATGCTCGAGAGCGTCGTCGACGGTGGCACGGGCAGCAGCGCGGCGATCCCCGGCTACCGCGTCGCGGGCAAGACGGGTACCGCGCAGAAGTTCAACCCCGACGGCATCACGGCGTCGTTCATCGGGGTGGTCCCGGCGGACGACCCGCACATCGCGGTGAGCGTCATCCTGCAGAACCCGAAGACCTCGATCTACGGCGGCGCGGTCGCTGCCCCCGTCTTCAGCGACGTCGCCGGGTATGCGCTCCAGGAGCTCGGGATCGCGCCGAGCGGGACGACGGCCCAGCTGTTCGCCACGACGTGGGAGTGAGACCGCCGGCCACGCGTCGGGGTGCCGATCGGCAGGCGGAGCGCCCGGGAGCGGCGCCCGTCCGGGGTAGATTCTCCCCATGACGTCCCCCCAGGGTCGGATGCGCCCCCTGCATCCCGCCGAGCACCGGGTCGTCGACCTCCTCGCCACGTTCGCGCTCGACGCACGCGGTGGCGACATCGCTCCGGGGCTCGGCCTGACGGGTGTGTCGGTCGCCAGCGGCGACGTGCAGCCCGGAGACGTGTTCATCGCGCTGGACGGCGCGCACACGCACGGTGCGACGTACACGGCGCAGGCGGTCGCGGGTGGTGCGGTCGCCGTTCTGACCGACGAGCGCGGTGCGCAGATCGTCGCGGACGAGCCGACAGCCGCCGGTGTCCCGGTGCTCGTGGCCGCGGATCCGCGCGGGCTCGCCGGCCCCGTTGCTGCCTGGGCGAACGACGACCCCGCGGAGGGGTTCGTCACGGTCGGCGTGACGGGCACGAACGGCAAGACCACGACGACGTACTTCGTGGATGCGGCCCTGCGCACGGCGCACGCCGGCACAGTCGTGATGGGCACGGTCGAGCTGCGGATCGGCGACGAGGCGATCGAGAGCCCCGCACGACCGTCGAGGCGCCCGTCGTGCAGTCGATCCTCGCCCTGGCCCACGAGCGCGGCGCGACGGCCTGCACGATGGAGGTCTCGTCCCATGCCCTCGCGCTCGGTCGGGTGCGGGGGCTCGAGCTCGATGTGGTCGGCTTCACGAACCTCCAGCGCGACCACCTCGACTTCCACGGCGACATGGAGGGCTACTTCCACGACAAGGCCCGCCTGTTCGCGCCCGGTCAGGCACGGCGCGGGGTCGTCGTGGTCGACGACGACTGGGGACGACGGCTGGTCGCCGAGGCGCAGATCCCCGTCGAGTCCGTCGCGACGCACGTCGGGTCGCCCGAGGGTGCCACCGCGGACTGGGCCGTGACGAGCGCCGACATCGGGCTCGACGGCGTCGGGTCGACGTTCACGCTGCGGGGCCCGGACGGCACGGAGCACCCGGCGATGAGCCCCCTGCCGGGGCTCGTCAACGTCTCGAACGCTGCGCTCGCGATCGTCCTCGCGCACCGCGCCGGGATCGACCTGCAGGTCGCGATCGACGCCGTCGCCACGGCGCACGCGATCCCCGGCCGGATGGAGCGGGTCGTCGAGCGTGGGGACGGTCGTCCGCTCGGGATCGTCGACTACGCCCACACGCCCGATGCGCTCGTGCTGGCCCTCGAGGCCGTCCGCCCGATCACCCCGGGCCGGCTCATTCTCGTGTTCGGCTCGGACGGCGACCGCGACAAGGGCAAGCGCCCGATCATGGGCCAGATCGCTGCCCGCCTCGCCGACGTGCTCGTCGTCACCGACGAGAACCCTCGGTCGGAGGAGCCCGCGACCATCCGGGCCGAGATCCTCGCGGGCGTGCGCGCCGAGCGCCCAGGGCTGGCCGACGTGCACGAGGCCAGCAGCCGGACCCAGGCCATCCATGACGCCTTCGACCTCGCGACGGATCGGGACACCATCATCATCACCGGCAAGGGCCACGAGCCGACCCAGGAGATCGCCGGGGTCTTCCACCGGTACAACGACCGTGACGTGCTGCGGGCGGCGGACGCGCGACGGGCGTCGCAGGGGCTGCCCGCGTGATCGCGCTCACCGCGGCCGAGGTCGCGACCGCGACCGGCGGCATCCTCCACCCGTCCACGCTTGCCCCGTCGACGCTCGTGACCGGACCGGTCGTGATCGACTCCCGGCTCGCCCAGCCCGGTGCGCTGTTCGTCGCGCTCGCCGGTGAGCACTCCGACGGTCATGACTTCGCCGCCGCGGCCGCGGCGGGCGGGGCGGCCCTCGTGCTGGCCGCCCGACCGCTCGCTGCGCCCGACGGCACCCCGCTCCCGACCGTCGTCGTCCCGGACGTCGAGGTCGCGCTCGGCCACCTGGCGCGCGAGGTGCTCGCCCGGCTCCGCGAGGCGTCGAGCGAGCCCGGGGGTGCCGGCCTGCAGGTCATCGCCGTGACCGGGTCGGTCGGCAAGACCACGACCAAGGACCTGCTCCTGCAGATGTTCTCGACAGCCGGGCCGACCGTCGCGCCGGTGCTGTCCTTCAACAACGAGATCGGCCTGCCGCTGACGGTGCTGCGCGCCGACGAGAGCACGCGCTACCTCGTGCTCGAGATGGGCGCGAGCGGCCACGGCCACCTGACGTACCTGACCGGGATCGCACCGCCCGACGTTGCGGTCGTGCTCGTCGTCGGCAGCGCGCACCTCGGTGAGTTCGGCGGTGTCGACGGGGTGGCGCGGGCCAAGTCCGAGCTCGTCGTCGGCCTGGTGGCGGACGGTGTCGCGGTGCTCAACGCCGACGACCCGCGCGTGATGGCCATGCGCGACCTCGCGCCGGGTGAGGTGCTCACGTTCGGCGAGTCCGTCGGCGCGCAGGTGCGCGCGAGCGACATCCGGCTCGACCGGTCCGGTCGCGCGTCGTTCACGCTGCAGACGCCCGCACCCCACGGCGGCACGCACGACGAGTGCGTCGCGCTGCGGCTTGTCGGCGAGCACCACGTCCACAACGCGCTGGCGGCAGCGGCCGCAGCGGTCGCCGTCGGACTGGCGCCCGACGCCGTCGCACTCGGGCTCGCGGGCGCGGACGCGCTCAGCCCGCATCGCATGCATGTCGTCGACCGGCCCGACGGCGTGACCGTGATCGACGACTCCTACAACGCGAACCCGGACTCGATGCGGGCGGCGCTGCGCGCGCTCGCCGTGCTCGCGGGCCGGGAGCGGCGGTCCGTGGCGGTGCTCGGGGAGATGCTCGAGCTCGGCCCCGACGCGCGCGCGGCGCACGAGTCCATCGGGCTCCAGGTGGTGCGTCTCAACGTCGCGCTCACCGTCGTCGTGGGGCGCGGTGCCCGGGCGATCGCGGACGGCGCCCTGCTCGAAGGGTCCTGGGGGGACGAGGTTGCCGTCGTCGACGACATCGAGGCGGCCGTCGAGCTGCTCGAGGGCGAGCTGCGCGCGGGCGACGTGGTGCTCGTGAAGTCGTCGTACGGCGCGGGGCTGTGGCGCCTCGGGGACCGGCTCCTGGCCGGCGGCACTGTTGCCGTCGCTGAGGACGTCGCCCCGTGAGAGCGGTCCTGATCGCCGGCGGTCTGTCGATGCTGGTCGCGCTTCTCGGCACCCCGCTGTTCATCCGCTACCTGGTGCGCAAGCAGTACGGCCAGTTCATCCGTCAGGACGGGCCGACCGCGCACTTCACCAAGCGCGGGACGCCGACGATGGGCGGCGTCGTCATCATCGGCGCGACCCTCATCGGCTGGCTGGGCGCGCTGCTCATGACGGGCAGGCCGCCGAGCGTGTCGGCCGCCCTGGTGCTGTTCCTCATGACGGGGCTCGGGATCGTGGGGTTCCTCGACGACTTCATCAAGATCTCGCGGCAGCGCAGCCTGGGCCTCAGCCCGCGCCTGAAGATCCTGGGCCAGGGCATCATCGGGGTGACGTTCGCCGTCGCGGCGCTGCAGTTCCCGAACTCTTCGTTCCGCACCCCCGCGTCGACCTACGTCTCGTTCATCCGGGACACGAACCTCAACCTCGCGTTCGCCGGCGCCACCGTGGGCCTCATCCTTTTCGTCCTCTGGGCGAACTTCCTCATCACGGCGTGGTCGAACGCCGTCAACCTCACCGACGGGCTCGACGGGCTCGCGGCGGGTGCCTCGCTCATCGTCTTCGGCGCCTACGTCATCGTCGGCGTGTGGCAGACGAACCAGACGTGCCAGGCCATCGCCACGGCAGGTCCGCGCTGCTACGAGGTCCGTGACCCGTTGTCGCTCGCCGTCGTCGCCGCCGCAGTCACGGGCGCCTGTTTCGGGTTCCTGTGGTGGAACGCGAGCCCCGCCAAGATCTTCATGGGAGACACTGGGTCGCTCGCGCTGGGCGGCGCGCTCGCCGGGATCTCGATCCTGTCCCGGACCGAGGTCCTCGCCGCGATCATCGGCGGCCTGTTCGTCGTCATCGTGATGTCCGACGTGATCCAGATCGGGTTCTTCAAGCTGACCGGCAAGCGCGTCTTCAAGATGGCACCGCTGCACCACCACTTCGAGCTGTCCGGGTGGGGCGAGGTGACGATCGTCATCCGGTTCTGGATCATCGCGGGGCTGTTCGTCACGATGGGGGTCGGGGTCTTCTACACCGAGTGGGTGGCCGGGTAGTGGATCTCGCGCACGCGCACGTCGTCGTCGCCGGTCTCGGCGTCTCCGGTCGGGCGGCGCTCGGCGTGCTCACCGGCCGTGGCGCCCGCGTCGTCACCGTCGATGCGAGGGCCGAGGACGCCGACGCCCGCGATGCCGCGGCCTTCGTCGCCGCGGGTGGGCTCGACGGCGTCGACCTGGTCGTGGCGTCGCCGGGGTGGGCCCCGGCCAACCCCCTGCTGTCCGCGGCGCTCGCGCTCGGCGTGCCCGTGTGGAGCGAGGTCGAGCTCGCGTGGCAGGTGCGGGTGGAACGGGACGGCGGCCGAGGCCCCGCACCGTGGCTCGCGGTGACCGGCACGAACGGGAAGACGACGACGGTCGGGATGCTCGAGTCGATCCTGCGCGCGGGTGGCGAGAACGCGCTCGCCGTCGGCAACGTCGGCACCCCCGTCGTCCTTGCCGCGACCGACCCCGACCTGGACGTCCTCGCGGTCGAGCTGTCGAGCTTCCAGCTGCACTTCACGCACTCGATGGCCGCCGAGGCCGCCGCAGTCCTCAACATCGCCCCCGACCACCTGGACTGGCACGGGTCGCTCGAGGGGTACACCGCGGACAAGGCGCGCATCTTCGAACGGGCCGAGGTCGCGTGCGTCTACAACGCGGCCGACCCGGTGACCGAGCGCCTCGTGCGGGATGCCGACGTGCAGGACGGTGCCGTCGCGATCGGGTTCACGCTCGCGACGCCGCGCGTCGGCCAGGTCGGCCTCGTCGAGGACGTGCTCGTCGACCGCGGGTTCGCCGAGCTGCGTCACACGCACGCCGTCGAGCTCGCGACCTGCGCCGACCTGGCGCACCTCGGCGGTCCGGACGGCGAGGTGCCGCCGCACGTGCGTGCCGACGCGCTCGCTGCGGCCGCACTGGCCCTCGCGCACGGCGTGGCGCCCGCCGCGATCCGCGACGGCCTGCGTTCGTACGCGCCAGGCGCCCACCGTCTGCAGACGGTGGCGCACTCGGGCGACGTCACCTGGGTGGACGACTCGAAGGCGACGAACGGGCACGCGGCCGCGGCGGCACTGGCGGCGTTCGCCCCGGGCAGCGTCGTGTGGATCGCCGGGGGTCTGGCGAAGGGTGCGACGTTCGACGACCTCGTCGCGTCCCGCCGTGACCGTCTGCGCGCGGTCGTCCTCATCGGCGTCGACCAGGCGCCGCTGCGCGACGCGCTCGGCCGACACGCGCCCGAGGTGCCCGTGGTCGTGATCGATCCCGGTGACACTGGGACGGTGATGACCCGTGCCGTGGACGAGGCCCGCCGGCTGGCGACCGCTGCCGCGGGACCGGTGACGGTGCTGCTCGCGCCCGCGTGCGCGTCCATGGACCAGTTCGCGTCGTACGCCGAGCGGGGGGACTCCTTCGCCGCTGCGGCGCGCGCCCTCGCGTCGAGCGTGGGCTGAGGACGACGCCATGGCACTGACGATCCCGCCGCGCGCTGCCTCGAGCTCCGCGCCGCGCGCCGCACGCGAGCCGGCCCGGTCCAGGACGGGCTCGATCCTCGGTCAGTGGAACAGCGCCGTGACGAGCTACTACGTGCTCACGGGCGCGACGGCGCTGCTGCTCGTCCTCGGCCTCGTGATGGTCCTGTCCAGCTCGAGCGTCGAGTCGCTGGCCGCGGGACGCTCGCCGTATGCCGTCTTCCTCGACCAGGCCCGGTTCGCGCTCCTCGGGCTGCCGCTGATGTGGGTCGCCTCGCGGCTGCCTGTGCGCTTCTACCGGACGATGGCGTGGCCGATCCTCGGGGCCGCGACCGTGTTCCAGCTCATGGTCTTCATCCCGGGCCTGGGGTTCGCGATCAAGGGCAACCAGAACTGGGTGCGGGTCGCCGGCTTCACCGCGCAGCCCTCGGAGGCCGTCAAGCTCGCACTCGCGATCTGGCTCGGGGCGGTCCTCGCGCGCAAGCGACCGCTGCTGGGGGAGTGGAAGCACGCCCTCATCCCGGCCGTCCCGGTCGCGGCGGCGATGATCGGCCTCGTGCTGATCGGCAACGACCTCGGCACCGCGATGGTCTTGATGATGCTCGTGGTGGGAGCACTGTTCATCGCGGGTGTCCCGCTGCGGGTCTTGGGGGCGTCTGTGATCGCGGCCCTCGGGGTCGCGATCTCGCTGGCGCTCTCGAGCCCGAACCGCGTCAAGCGGCTCGAGGCGCTCTTCGGGTCGGACTGCGACACGAGCAACGGCTGCTACCAGACGCTGCACGGCGGCTGGGGGCTGGCCACCGGCGGGTGGGGCGGTCTCGGTCTCGGCCAGAGCCGCGAGAAGTGGTCGTACCTGCCCGAGGCCCACAACGACTTCATCTTCGCGATCATCGGCGAGGAGCTCGGGCTCATCGGCACGCTGCTGGTCCTGGCGCTCGTGGGCCTGCTCGCGTTCGCGATGTTCCGGGTCATCCGCCGCCACCCCGACCCGTTCGTCCAGATCACGACGGGCGCGATCGTGTGCTGGATCATCGGTCAGGCGCTCGTCAACATCGGCGTCGTCATCGGGCTCGTGCCGGTCATCGGCGTGCCGCTCCCGCTCGTGTCCGCCGGGGGGTCGGCGCTCATCACGACGATGACAGCCCTCGGGGTCGTCGTCTCGTTCGCCCGGACAGAACCTGGTGCGGCCGAGGCTCTGTCCGCACGCGCCAGTGTGGTGCGCCGGTCGCTCGCGGTGATCGGTCGCACGCGTGGCTGACCCGGGCAACGGAGCCGACCCGGTGCGACGGTCCGTCCTCCTCGCAGGCGGCGGGACCGCCGGGCACGTCAACCCGCTCCTCGCGCTCGCCGAGGAGCTGCGGAGCCGCGACCCTGAGCTGCGCATCACGGTGCTCGGCACCGCGGAGGGGCTCGAGGCGCGCCTCGTGCCCGAGCGCGGCTTCACGCTCGCGCCCGTGCCCCGCGTGCCGCTGCCACGACGGCCCTCTGCTGACCTGCTGCGCCTGCCCGGCAGGCTGCGGGCGGCCGTGCGTGCGGCCGGGAGCGCCCTGGACGCGTCCGGGGCGCAGGTCGTGGTCGGCTTCGGCGGGTACGTCTCGACGCCCGCCTACCTCGCGGCACGCCGGCGGGGGATCCCCGTGGTCGTGCACGAGCAGAACGCGCGCGCCGGGCTGGCGAACCGTCTCGGCGCCCGCTGGGCGGCCGACGTCACCGTGACGTTCGCCGGTACTCGGCTGCGCGGCGCCCAGCTGATCGGGCTCCCGCTGCGGCCGGAGATCGCCACGCTCCTCGCGGACCTGGCGCGTGACCGGCCGGGGACGCGGGCGGCGGCAGCAGCGCAGCTCGGTCTGGACCCCACGCTGCCCACGCTGGTCGTCACCGGTGGCTCGCTGGGCGCGGTGAGCGTCAACACCGCGGTGGCGTCCGCCGCGGCCGACCTGGTCGCAGCGGGGGTGCAGGTCCTGCACCTGACGGGTGCGGGCAAGGCCGCCGCCGTACGCGCGGTCGTGGACAAGCTCCCGGGCGCCACGACCTACCACGTGCGGGAGTACCTCAGCGAGATGCAGCTCGCGCTCGCGTGCGCAGACGTCGTGCTCGGACGCTCGGGTGCCGGGACCGTGTGCGAGCTCACCGCGCTCGGGCTGCCGGCCGTGTACGTCCCGCTGCCGGTCGGCAACGGCGAGCAGCGTCTCAACGCCGCACCGGCCGTGGCGGCCGGCGGAGGCCTCCTCGTGGCGGACGACGACCTGACCGCAGCCTGGCTGCGCACGCACCTGCTCCCGCTGCTCGTCGGCCCCGACGCGGCCGGGCTGCGCGACCGCATGGGCGCTGCGGCGGCGTCGGTCGGCGTGCGCGATGCGGCGGCACGCCTGGCCGATCTCGTCGAGGCCCACCTGCCGCCCGCGGCGAAGGTCGGCTCATGACCGCCGTGATCCCGGCGATCGCCGATCTCGGGCGCACGCACCTGATCGGCGTCGGGGGAGCCGGGATGTCGGCCATCGCGGGCCTGCTCGCGGCGCGCGGCGTCCCGGTCAGCGGGTCGGACGCCAAGGACTCGGTGGTGCTCGGCCAGCTGCGGTCCGCCGGGGTCCGTGTGTGGGTCGGTCACGACGCGGCGCACGTCGACGGCGTCGACACGGTCGTCGTGTCGACCGCGGTCCGTGAGTCCAACCCGGAGCTCGCACGGGCCCGGGCGACCGGTCTGCGCGTCCTGCACCGCTCGCAGGCGCTCGCGGCGCTCATGGTCGGCTACGACGCGATCGCTGTCGCGGGCGCGCACGGCAAGACCACGACGTCGGCCATGATCGCGACAGCGCTGGTGCAGGCGGGAACGGACCCGTCGTTCGCGATCGGCGGCACGGTCCTGTCCGACGACGGTCCTCTGGGCGGCAGCCGCAGCGGCGCCGGGCGGGCCTTCGTCGCCGAGGCGGACGAGTCGGACGGCTCGTTCCTCAACTACGCACCGACGGTCGCCGTCGTGACCAACGTCGAGCCCGACCATCTGGACCACTACGGGACGCGCGCAGCGTTCGACGACGCGTTCGTGGCGTTCGCCGGACGCATCCGCGCCGGCGGCCTCCTCGTCGTGTGCGCGGACGACGACGGCGCCTGCCGGCTCGTGGTGCGCACGCGCACCGACCTGGCCGCCCGATCGGTGCAGGTCGTCACGTACGGCACCCGCGACGACGCCGACGTGGTCGTCGGGCCGCTCGAAGCCACCGACGGTGCGTGGGTCGTGCGGCTCACGACGACCCTGGCGGAGATCGGCGGCACCGTGCTGCGGCTGGCGGTGCCCGGCGCTCACAACGCGCTCGACGCGGCCGCGGCCTACGTCGCGGCGCGCCACGTGGGCCTGTCGATCGATGCGGCGACGGCGGGCCTCGCGGCGTTCCGAGGAACCGGGCGACGGTTCGAGGCGCGCGGCACGGCGGACGGTGTCCGTGTCGTCGACGACTACGCGCACCATCCGACGGAGGTCGCCGCGCTCCTGCGTGCCGCTCGGAGCGTCGCCGGAACCGGGAACGTGCTCGTGCTCTTCCAGCCGCACCTCTTCTCGCGCACGCGGACGTTCGCGACCGAGTTCGGTGCGGCGCTGGACCTTGCCGACTCGGTCGTGGTGACCGACGTGTACGCGGCACGCGAGGACCCGGACCCCACGGTCACGGGCGCGCTGATCGTCGACCAGGTCCCGACGCCCGGCAAGGCGCAGCTCGTCGGTGACCGGCACGCAGCAGCCGCAGTGGTCGCCGCCGCCGCGCGGCCGGGCGACCTGCTCCTGACGGTCGGTGCCGGCGACGTGACGGAGCTCGCACCCGAGATCCTGGCGGCCCTGGCCGCGCGCGGGAGAGGCCGGGCGTGAGTCCGTCACGCCCCCGGCAGCCGCTGCCGGGACGCCCTGCGCGGCCGCGGCCGGCGCCACCACGCGCCGCACCTCCGGCCCCCGACGCGCCCCGCACAGCGCCGACACCTGCGACGCCTGGACGCGTCCCGCCGCCCGCTGTGACGCCGCTGCGCACCCCGCCGGGCGGTGCCGGATCGGCGCCGAGGACGGGAGCCACTCCGTCGGCCGGGCGCGGTACGCCTGCCGCCGGGCATCGCAAGTCGGTCGGGAACGCCCGCGGCGCCGGGCGCGGGGCAGGTCCCGGGCGCGACATCGCCGCTCTGCTCGAGCCGTCGGTCACGACGTATGCGGCCGGACGCGGCGGCGGTGTCGTCCCGGTGCGTCCGTCCGTGGTGTCGACCGGTTCCGCGGCCCGGTTCGCGGAACGGGCGCGGGCGCGGCGCACCATCGCGCGCCGCCAGGTCCTCGGCGTCGGCGGCGGTCTGGTCGGCCTCGCGGCGGTCGGCTGGCTCCTCTTCGTCTCGCCGGTGCTGGCGCTGGACCCGCTGGACGTGACGGTGACGGGCGCGGGCACGGTCGTGGCCGTCGACCAGGTCGCTGCTGTGGTGGCCGCGCGCGCGAGCACGCCGCTGCCGCGCCTGGACACGGTCGGTCTGCGCGATGCGATTCTCGAGGTCCCCGGCGTGCGTGAGGCGCGGGTGACGCGCGACTGGCCGCACGGGATCGTCGTCGAGCTGGTCGCGCGTGAGCCGGTCGCGGCCGTCCCGGAGACTGCGCCGGCCGACCCGACGGCACCCGCGGCGGGCTTCGCGCTGCTCGACATGGACGGGGTGCAGGTCGGTCGCGTCGACGCCGCGCCCGACGGCCTGCCGGTCGTCGAGGTGCCGGTGGGGGACAAGCGCACGCTTGCCGCGGTGCTCTCCGTCCTCCAGGCGCTGCCGGCCGATCTCCTCGCGGAGGTCGGGCAGGTCTCGGCGCAGACCCAGGACACCGTCACGATGCAGCTGCGGGACGGTGCGCGCGTCGAGTGGGGGAGCGCCCAGCAGGCTCCCCTGAAGATCGCGGTGCTCCAGGCTCTGCGCAAGGCTCCGTCGAGCGCTGGGGCGCAGGTGTACGACGTGTCGGCGCCGACGCTCCCGGTCACGAAGTGACACGAACCGGCGCGCAGGGGTCTCGCGACACGCCCGCCACGCAAGGATCTCGCCGACACGCGCGGCGCGGTCGTTGCTCCGGGGGCTCGCCGCACCTAGCGTCACGCAGTGACACCATCTGACATAACTATAACCCTCTAGTTGAGGGTGAAGGTTTCACCGGCCGGCACGGCGTGTCGAGCACGGCCCCGGCAGCACCTGGCGAAGAACGAGAGGCACCCATCGTGGCAGCTCCGCAGAACTACTTGGCGGTCATCAAGGTCGTCGGCATCGGCGGTGGCGGGGTCAACGCCGTCAACCGGATGATCGAGGTCGGGCTCAAGGGTGTCGAGTTCATCGCGATCAACACCGACGCCCAGGCGCTCCTCATGTCCGACGCGGACGTGAAGCTCGACGTCGGCCGCGAGCTGACGCGCGGGCTCGGTGCGGGCGCCGACCCCGAGGTCGGCAAGCGCGCCGCCGAGGACCACACCGACGAGATCGAGGACGTCCTGCGCGGGGCCGACATGGTCTTCGTCACGGCCGGAGAGGGCGGTGGCACCGGGACCGGCGGCGCACCCGTCGTCGCGCGGATCGCGCGCTCGCTCGGCGCGCTCACCATCGGTGTCGTCACGCGTCCGTTCACGTTCGAGGGCCGACGCCGGTCGGTCCAGGCCGACACCGGCATCGAGTCGCTGCGGGCCGAGGTCGACACGCTCATCGTGATCCCGAACGACCGGCTCCTGTCGATCTCCGACCGGTCCGTGTCCGTCCTCGACGCGTTCCACTCGGCCGACCAGGTGCTCCTGTCGGGTGTGCAGGGCATCACGGACCTCATCACGACCCCCGGCCTGATCAACCTCGACTTCGCGGACGTCAAGTCCGTCATGCAGGGCGCCGGATCGGCACTCATGGGCATCGGCTCCGCCCGCGGCGAGGACCGTGCGGTCCAGGCCGCCGAGCTGGCGATCTCCTCGCCGCTCCTCGAGGCGAGCATCGACGGCGCGCACGGCGTGCTGCTCTCGATCCAGGGTGGCTCGGACCTCGGCCTGTTCGAGATCAACGAGGCCGCGCGCCTGGTCCAGGAGGCCGCGCACCCCGAGGCCAACATCATCTTCGGTGCGGTCATCGACGACGCGCTCGGCGACGAGGTCCGTGTCACGGTCATCGCCGCGGGGTTCGACGGCGGCGCGCCGCTCACCCGCCGCGAGGGACGTGGCCTCGGCCAGGTCAGCGGTTCGACGTCGGTCCCGCGTCAGGCCACGGCGCCGTCGATCCCGTCGCACGCGATCTCCCAGCCGCGCCCGGTCGACCCCGACGACGACCTCGTGCGGGTCGGCACCGCCGCGCCGAACGGCACCTCGTCGCACACCGGGTACAGCGGCGGCGTGCCGGCATTCCTGTCGAGCGACCCGGAGGCGGCCCCGGAGACGGGTCAGCTCGAGGTGCCGCGAGTCTTCGACGAGGACCCGTCCGCGCGTCGCGCGAGCGACGACCTGGACATCCCCGACTTCCTCAAGTAGCCGTGCCGGTCGGCCCTGGCGTGGTGCCCGTCGTCGAGGCCGACCTCGGCCCCGGGGTCCGCGCGGGATTCACGACCCGGTCGGGCGGTGTGAGCGTCCCACCGTGGGATGCGCTGAACCTCGGGCTCGAGGTCGGCGACACGGCGGCGCGCGTGCTCGCCAACCGACAGGTCGTCGAGCGCTGGGTCGGGGCCCGCGTCGCGTTCGCCTCCCAGGTGCACGGCACCGGCGTCCGGGTGCTGTCGGGCCCGCCCGCGAGCTCGGCCACCTCCGTCGGGCTCTACGACGCCCTCGTCTCGACCTCGCCGTCGGTTGCCGTGGCGGTCCTGGTGGCCGACTGCGTGCCGGTCCTGCTGGCCGACGTCGAGGCGGGCGTCGTCGGCGCGGTCCACGCAGGGCGACGCGGGCTCGTGGCGGGGGTCGTCCAGGCTGCGGTGGACGCGCTCGAGGCCGCTGGGGCGTACCGTGACCGGCTGCGTGCCGTCGTTGGTCCGTCGATCAGCGGCGCCGCCTACGAGGTGCCCGCAGCGATGCGGGACGAGGTCGCGGCCGCGCTGCCCGAGACGTGGGCGACGACGGCCTGGGGGACGCCTGCGCTCGACCTCCCGGCCGGCGTGGCGGCCGTACTGGCGCGCGCCGGGGTGCGGGACGTTCGGACCGTGGGCATCTGCACGACGACGGACGAGAGGTTCTACTCTCACCGCCTGGCCGCACGCCACGGTGGCACGACGGGCCGGTTCGCCGGGGTCATTCGCCTCGAAGGGTGAACTCGACGCAATCCGGGCAGCCCGCGCGTGTCGCGCCGGGAGTGCCGATCGGCGTTGCTAGCGTGATTTCGCTGGGAATATCTGTACGGGATGGGGAGACCGCGATGGCCGGAGCACTGCGCAAGACGATGCTGTACCTCGGCCTTGCCGACGACCGGGGCGAGCACGACGAGTACGTCGACGAGTACGACGACCAGGAGGCAACGGTGCCGCACGAGTACGAGGCTCAGGTCACACCGCTGCACCGGCCGGTCGCACGGGTCGCGAACCCGGCACCCCTGACGGGCGAGCTGCGACGCATCACCACGATCCACCCGCGCTCGTACAACGACGCGCGCAAGATCGGTGAGGCGTTCCGCGAGGGCACGCCCGTGATCATGAACCTGTCGGACATGGACGACGCGGACGCCAAGCGGCTCGTCGACTTCTCTGCGGGCCTGATCTTCGGTCTGCACGGCGCGATCGAGCGGGTCACCAACAAGGTGTTCCTCCTGTCGCCGTCGCACGTCGAGATCATCGGCGAGGAGCCCCCGCCGGCTGCCGAGCCGGCACGCCCCGGATTCTTCAACCAGAGCTGACGCGTGCGCCTGATCACGGAGATCCTGCGCCTGGTCGTCCTGGCGTTCTTCCTGCTGCTGCTCGTGCGGCTCGTGCTGGACTGGGTGCAGTTCTTCGTCCGCGACTGGCGGCCGAGCGGACCTGTCCTGGTCGTCGCCGAGGCCACCTACACGGTCACAGACCCTCCGCTGCGGTTCCTGCGCAGGCTGTTGCCGCCGCTCGCGATCGGCAACGTACGTCTCGATCTGGCGTTTCTTGTCCTGATGCTGACGTGCTCGATCCTGCTGTCCGTTCTCGCCTGATTCGCCCCGAATGCACCCCGAGGCGTGAGCTCGGTGGTGCGCGCGGAGCAGGTCCGGGAGGCGCGAATGTCCTGGCGGGTCGCATGCGAGACCGCCAATGTCCGCTACCGTGAGCCGTGGCGGTCGGTGACTGCCCACCGGCTTGACCAAGCTCGACCGAAGAGGTGACGACGATGGCACTGCTGACCGCAGACGACGTCCTGAACAAGAAGTTCCAGGCGACGAAGTTCCGCGAGGGTTACGACCAGGACGAGGTCGACGACTTCCTCGACGAGGTCGTCAACACTCTGCGATCCGTCCAGGGCGAGAACGACGACCTCAAGACGAAGCTCGCCGCCGCCGAGCGGCGCATCGCCGAGCTCAGCCGGGCGGGTGCCCAGCAGGCTGCTCCCGCCCCGAAGCCGGAGCCCGTCCACGAGCCCGAGCGCGTGGTGTCGCCGGCGGTCGTCGCACCGGCGCCCGTCGTCGTGGCCCCCGTCGCCCCGCAGCGGACCAACGAGCCGGAGTCGGCCACGGGGATGCTGGCCCTGGCGCAGAAGCTGCACGACGACTACGTGCGCAGCGGCCAGGAGGAGAGCGACCGGCTCATCTCCGAGGCGAAGTCGCAGGGTGCGCGCATCGTCCGGGAGGCCGAGGAGACGTCGGCACGCACGCTCGGTCAGCTCGAGCAGGAGCGGTCGCTCCTCGAGCGCAAGATCGACGAGCTGCGCGTCTTCGAGCGTGACTACCGGACGCGCCTGAAGAGCTACCTCGAGAACCTTCTCGGCGACCTCGACAACCGCGGCAGTGCGCTCCCGCCCCGCAGCGGGCAGAACGCGCAGCCGTCCGGCGACGGCGCTCGGATCTGACCGACAGCGTTACCAGCAGTCACCTCACGACACACCACGCAGGTTCTTCCTGCGTGGTGTGTTGTGTCATTTCACGGGGTCACCTACCCTCACGTGACTCCCACAGAGAGGGTGCTCGTGACCATCAACGAATCGCTCAGCGCCGAGCCCGGCGCCTTCGACCTGCCGGACCTCGCCAAGACGGTCCGCCAGTTCCCGGTCCGTGACGGCGAGAAGCCATGGACTGCCCGGGAGGTCCGGGCGATCGCGGACGAGCTGATCGGGCATGTGCGTCGGCTCCGGTCGGAGCTGGCGTCGGCCGACGCCGACCTCTCCGAGCTCCTGCGCAACTCCGGGGACGGTGCAGGCGACGACCAGGCCGACTCGGGGTCGAGCGCGCTCGAGCGCGAGCAGGAGCTCACGCTCGTCAACAACACGCGGGACCTGCTCGTGCAGTCCGAGCACGCGCTGACCCGCATCGCCGCGGGGACGTTCGGTGCCTGCGAGTCGTGCGGCAAGGCGATCGGCAAGGCGCGTGTCCAGGCGTTCCCGCGCGCGATCCTGTGCGTGGAGTGCAAGCAGCGTGAAGAGCGTCGCTGACGCGCCCGTAGACTCTTCTCCGATGTCGTCCATGCCAGCAGATGAGTTGACCGTTGCCCCGGGGCGGAGCGGTCCGCGTCGTCGACTGGTCGTGCTGGTCGTCGTGCTCACCGTCGTCGTGCTCCTGGTCGACCAGGCGACGAAGGCGTGGGCGCTGACCCACCTGCTCGACACGGTTCGCCGACCGCTCGTCGGTGACCTGCTCGGGCTGCGACTCGTCTTCAACCCGGGCGCGGCGCTGTCGATCGCGACGGGGATGACCTGGGTCCTCACGCTGATCGCCTGCGCGGTCGTCGTCGTCGTCGTGCGCGTGTCGCGGCGTCTGGGCTCGACCGGGTGGGCGATCGCCCTCGGGCTGCTGCTCGGTGGCGCCCTCGGCAACCTCGTCGACCGCATGATCCGGGAGCCGGGCATCGCCCGCGGCCACGTCATCGACTTCATCGCCTATGCCAACGTCTTCGTGGGCAACGTCGCGGACATCGCCATCGTCACGGCCGCGGGGCTGGTCGTCATCCAGGCGCTGCGCGGCGTGCGGCTCGACGGGACCCGCGAGCACGCCGAGCCGAAGACCGAGGCGCCTGGCGCCGATGCCTGACACGCGATCGCTGCCCGTGCCGGACGGCCTCGCGGGGGAGCGTGTCGATGCCGGCCTGGCGCGCCTGCTCGGCCTGTCGAGAACGGCAGCAGCCGACCTGGCCGCCGCCGGCGCCGTCCGGGTCGACGGGCGCGACATGGGCAAGTCCGACCGGCTCGTGGCCGGTGCGTGGCTCGAGGTCGACCTGCCCGACCCGGCGGACCCTGCGCCGGCCGTCGTGCCGGAACCTGTGCCCGGGATGCGCATCGTGCACGACGACGAGGACGTGGTCGTGGTCGACAAGCCCGTCGGCGTCGCCGCGCACCCGTCGCCGGGCTGGACCGGCCCGACGGTCGTCGGCGCGCTCGCCGCAGCCGGCTACCGGATCTCGACGTCGGGGTCGGCCGAGCGGCAGGGCATCGTGCACCGGCTCGACGCGGGCACGTCGGGGCTCATGGCCGTCGCGAAGAGCGAGCACGCGTACACGGTGCTGAAGCGGGCCTTCAAGGAGCGCACGGTCGAGAAGGTCTACCACGCGCTCGTCCAGGGCCACCCGGAGCCCACGACAGGCACGATCGACGCGCCGATCGGGCGGCACCCGAGCTCGGACTGGAAGTTCGCGGTCGTCGCGGACGGCAAGCCGTCGGTGACCCACTACGAGGTGCTGGAGATGCTCCCGGCGGCCTCTCTGGTCGAGGTCCACCTCGAGACCGGTCGCACGCACCAGATCCGGGTGCACTTCGCGGCGCTGCGCCACCCGTGCGTCGGCGACCTGATGTACGGCGCGGACCCCGTCCTCGCCGCCCGCGTCGGCCTGTCCCGGCAGTGGTTGCACGCGATGCGGCTCGGGTTCACGCACCCGTCGACCGGGGCCTGGGTCGAGTTCACCAGCCAGTATCCGGATGATCTCGCCTCGGCCCTCGAGACGTTGCGCGACGGGTACCGCTAGGCCCGTGCCGACGCCGGACATGTCGGCAGGGCGACCTAGACTGGCCCGCATGGCACCGGCTGGGGGATCCGACTTCGTTCACCTCCACACGCATACCGAGTACTCGATGCTCGACGGTGCCGCCCGCGTCGAGGACCTGCTGACCGAGGCCGAGCGGATCGGTCAGAAGTCGCTCGCGATCACCGACCACGGCTACCTGTTCGGCGCGTTCGACTTCTGGTCGCGTGCCCGCGCGCACGGCATCAAGCCGATCATCGGCATCGAGGCGTACGTCACGCCGGGCACGAGCCGGTTCGACCAGACGCGCGTCAAGTGGGGCGAGGCGCACCAGTCGTCCGACGACGTCTCGGCGCGCGGTGCGTACACGCACATGACGCTGCTGTCGCGGACGACCGAGGGCATGCACAACCTGTTCCGGATGTCGTCGCTGGCGTCGCTCGAGGGGCAGATGGGCAAGTGGCCGCGCATGGACCGCGAGCTGCTGAGCCGTTACTCCGCGGGGCTGCTGGCGACGACGGGCTGCCCGTCGGGCGAGGTGCAGGTGCGCCTGCGGCTCGGCCAGTTCGACGAGGCCGTGCGCGCTGCCGGCGAGCTCCAGGACATCTTCGGCAAGGAGTTCTTCTACGTCGAGCTCATGGACCACGGCCTGGACATCGAGAAGCGCGTCATCAAGGACCTGCGCCGTGTCGCCGAGGTCATCGGCGCACCCCTCGTCGCGACGAACGACCTGCACTACACGCGCCACGAGGACTCGAAGGCCCATGAGGTGCTGCTGTGCGTGCAGTCGGGCTCGACCCTCGCCGACCCGGACCGGTTCAAGTTCGACACCGACCAGTTCTACCTGAAGACCTCCGAGGAGATGCGGCGCACGTGGGCCGAGGTCCCCGAGGCGTGCGACAACACCGTGCTGATCGCCGAGCAGTGCGACGTCGAGTTCAACACGAACGCCAACTACATGCCCCGGTTCCCGGTCCCGGCCGGGGAGAACGAGGACTCCTGGTTCGTCAAGGAGGTCGAGACGGGCCTGCGCCGCCGCTACACGACGGGCATCCCGGAGCCCGTGCGGGTGCAGGCGGACTACGAGGCCGGGGTCATCACCCAGCTCGGGTTCTCGGGGTACTTCCTCGTCGTCGCGGACTTCATCAACTGGGCCAAGGCGCAGGGCATCCGCGTCGGTCCGGGGCGCGGGTCCGCCGCCGGGTCGATGGCGTCCTACGCGATGGGCATCACCGAGCTCGACCCGCTCGAGCACGGCCTGATCTTCGAGCGGTTCCTCAACCCCGAGCGCATCTCCTGGCCCGACGTCGACGTCGACTTCGACGAGCGTCGGCGCGGTGAGGTCATCCGGTACGTCACGGACAAGTACGGCGAGGACCGCGTCGCACAGATCGTCACGTACGGCACGATCAAGGCCAAGCAGGCGCTCAAGGACGCGTCGCGCGTCCTGGGCTTCCCGTTCGCCATGGGGGAGAAGCTCACGAAGGCGATGCCGCCGCCCGTCATGGGCAAGGACATCACCCTCGCCGGGATCTACAACCCGGACGACTCCCGCTACGCCGAGGCGGAGACGTTCCGGCAGGTCGTGCAGGCAGATCCCGAGGCGCAGCGCGTCCTCGAGACAGCGCGCGGCCTCGAGAACCTCAAGCGGCAGTGGGGCGTGCACGCGGCGGGCGTCATCATGTCGAGCGAGCCGCTCATCGACATCCTGCCGATCATGCGGCGGCCGCAGGACGGCGCGATCATCACGCAGTTCGACCAGCCGGGTGCCGAGGCTCTCGGGCTGATCAAGATGGACTTCCTCGGCCTGCGCAACCTCACGATCCTGGATGACGCGCTCGAGAACATCGAGATGAACGGCAAGCGGGCCATCCGCATCGAGGACGTCGCGCTCGACGACCCCGCCACCTACGAGCTGCTGAGCCGCGGCGACACCCTCGGCGTCTTCCAGCTCGACGGCGGGCCGATGCGGTCGCTGCTGCGCCAGATGCGCCCCGACAGCTTCGAGGACATCTCCGCCGTCATCGCGCTCTACCGCCCGGGCCCGATGGGCATGAACTCCCACATCAACTACGCGCTGCGCAAGAACGGCCTGCAGAAGGTCGAGCCGATCCACCCCGAGCTCGAGGCGGCGCTCGAGGACGTCGTCGGCATCACGCACGGCCTGATCGTCTACCAGGAGCAGGTGCAGCGCGCCGCGCAGAAGCTGGCGGGGTACACCCTCGGCCAGGCCGACCTCCTGCGCCGCGCGATGGGCAAGAAGAAGCAGTCGATCCTCGACAAGGAGTTCGTGCCGTTCCAGGCGGGCTGCCGCGAGCGTGGCTACTCCGACGGGGCGATCCAGGCGGTCTGGGACGTGCTGGTCCCGTTCGCGGGCTACGCGTTCAACAAGGCGCACTCCGCGGCGTACGGCGTCGTCTCGTACTGGACGGCGTTCCTCAAGGCCAACTACCCGACCGAGTACATGGCCGGGCTGCTCACGTCCGTGCGCGACGACAAGGACAAGTCGGCGCTGTACCTCGGCGAGTGCCGGCACATGGGCATCACGGTGCTCCCGCCCGACGTCAACTCGTCGTCCGCGAACTTCAGGGCCGTCGGTCACGACATCCGCTTCGGCCTCACCGCTGTGCGCAACGTCGGCGCGAACGTGGTCGACGCGATCGTGCGGACCCGCGAGGCCAAGGGCGAGTTCACGTCGTTCACCGACTTCCTCGACAAGGTCCCCGCCGTCGTCTGCAACAAGCGCACGATCGAGTCCCTCATCAAGGCCGGGGCCTTCGACTCTCTCGGGCACGGACGGCGCGCACTGCTCCTCGTGCACGAGCAGGCGGTCGACTCCGTCATCGGCGTCAAGCGCAAGGAGGCCGAGGGCCAGTTCGACCTGTTCGCGGACCTCCTGGGCGACGACGACGCGTCCGGGGGCTTCTCGGTGACGATCCCGGACCTGCCCGACTGGGACAAGAAGCAGCGGCTCGCGTTCGAGCGCGAGATGCTCGGGCTCTACGTCTCGGACCACCCGCTCTCCGGCCTCGAGCACGTGCTGTCGGCCGCAGCCGACGTCTCGATCGCGACCCTGAACGCCGACGAGGCACGACCGGACGGGTCCACTGTCGTGGTGGCCGGTCTCATCACGTCCCTGCAGCGCAAGATGTCCAAGCAGGGCAACCCGTGGGCCGCGGTCACGATCGAGGACATGGAGGGCTCGGTCGAGATCATGTTCTTCGGCGAGACGTACCTCGCGTACTCGACGGTGCTCGCCGAGGACGCGGTGGTCGTGGTCCGGGGTCGGGTCCGACGGCGTGACGAGACGATGCAGCTGCAGGCGATGGAGGTGTCGCTCCCGGACATCACCGCGGTCGCCGACGCGCCGATCACCGTGTCGATGCCCGTGTCGCGGTGCACCCCGCCGGTCGTCGAGCGGCTCCGTGAGGTGCTGTCGACGCACCCAGGGGTGACCGAGGTCCATCTCCGCCTCACGAGCCCGGGCCGCGCGACGATCATGCGGCTCGACGAGGGTCTGCGCGTCGAGCGCTCACCCGCGCTGTTCGGGGACCTCAAGGCGCTCCTGGGCGCGAGCTGTCTCCAGGCGGGCTGACGTGGTCGGCCGGGCCGTGCAGGCCGAGGTTCCCTCGTGCTGGCCCTGACCGCGAACCAGCTGGACTTCGTCGCTGCGCGGCACCTGGCGACGTTGACGACGCTGCGCGCCGACGGTTCGCCCCATGTGGTCCCCGTCGCCTTCACGTGGGACGCGGTGGCTGGCCGAGCGCGGGTCACCACGAGGATCACCTCGGTCAAGGCCCGGAACGTCGAACGTGCCGCGACCGGAGGTGCGATCGCGCGGGCCGCCCTCTGCCAGTTCGACGGCCAGCGTTGGCTCACCCTCGAGGGGAGCGTCACGCTGTCGCGTGATCCTGCGGACGTCGCCGAGGCGGTCGAGGCCTACGCGGTGCGCTACCGGCGGCTCGAGTTCAAGGCCGAGCGGATCGTGCTGCACCTCGTGGTCGACCGGGTGATGGGCACGGTCCGCTAGGCGTCAGCCGACGACCGCGCGGACAGGCCCGTTCGGCTGGTCCACGACCACGAGGTCCCCGCGCCGCAGCTGGCGCCCACGCCGGAACTCCGCCTCGCCGTTGACGCTCACGACGCCGTCGTCCAGCAGCTCACGCGCCTGCGCCCCCGACTCGGCGAGGCCCGCGAGCTTGAGGAACTGGCCGAGCCGGATCGACTCGTCGGAGATCGGCGTGACGTCGTCGGGCGTGGGAGGAGGTGTGCTCATGTGCACAGTGTCCCGGACGGCGGGTCACCGTGTGGGCGTCGGTCACGTCGCGGCGTCCACGGCCCGCCCGGAGCGAGGGGCGGTCGGTAGACTGGGAGGCGTGATCTCTCGGATCGACCTGCGCGGTCGCACCCTGTCCCGCCGCGAGCTGCTCGCGGCCCTCCCGCGTGCCGAGGTGGACGTCGAGGCGGCCACCGCGACGGTCGCGCCGATCCTCGCCGACGTGCGCGCACGCGGCGCCGCGGCGCTCCGGGACCTCGCCGAGCGGTTCGACGGTGTCCGTCCGGAGCACCTGCGCGTCCCCGCTGAGGCGATCACGGCAGCTGTCGACTCGCTCGACCCGCACGTGCGCGAGGCCCTCGAGGAGACGATCCTGCGGGTCCGCACCGTCCACGCGGCACAGCGCCCCGTACCGTTCACAGTCGACCTCGCGCCCGGTGCGCAGGTCCGGCAGCGCTGGATCCCGGTCCGCCGCGTGGGGCTGTACGTGCCCGGCGGTCTCGCGGTCTACCCGTCGTCGGTCGTGATGAACGTCGTCGCCGCCCAGGAGGCCGGCGTCGGGTCGCTCGCCGTCGCGTCGCCCCCGCAGAAGTCCGCGGGCGGGCTGCCCGACGCGGTCGTGCTCGCGACATGCGCGCTGCTCGGGATCGACGAGGTGTACGCGGCGGGTGGCGCGCAGGCGGTCGCGATGTTCGCCTACGGCGCCGCAGGCACCGACGAGGCCGACGGCGAGACGCTGTGCGAGCCGGTCGACGTCATCACCGGTCCGGGGAACGTCTGGGTGGCGGCCGCCAAGCGGCTCGTGCGCGGCGTCGTGGGCATCGACGCCGAGGCCGGGCCGACGGAGATCGCGATCCTGGCCGACGCCGGCGCCGACCCGGTCCACGTCGCCGCCGACCTCATCTCGCAGGCCGAGCACGACCCGCTCGCGGCGGCAGTCCTCGTGACGCCGTCCGTCGCGCTCGCGGAGGCGGTCGAGGCGAAGCTCGGCGAACGCGCCGCGGCGACGCACCACTCCGCCCGGGTGCAGACGGCACTGTCCGGCACGCAGTCGGCGATCGTGCTGGTCGACGACCTGGAGGCCGGCCTCGAGGTCGTCAACGCGTACGGCGCCGAGCACCTCGAGATCCAGACCGCTGATGCCGCCGTCCTCGCGGACCGTGTGACGAGCGCGGGCGCGATCTTCGTCGGGCCGTACTCGCCCGTCTCGCTCGGGGACTACATGGCCGGGTCGAACCACGTGCTGCCGACGGGCGGGTGCGCGCACTTCGCGAGCGGACTCGGCGTGCACTCGTTCGTGCGGGCTGTCCAGGTCATCGAGTACGACGCGTCCGCCCTCAAGGAGGTCACGGACCGGATCGTCGCGTTCGCCGACGCCGAGGGTCTTCCCGCTCACGGCGAGGCAGTCCTCGCCCGGTTCTGACGACCGAGGTTCCGACGCCCGCCCGCCCGCGAACCGGGGGTCGGGCCGTGACGGGCGTCAGCCGACCCCCAGGACGAACGGGTGCACGGCAGACGCCCCGGCACCGCGCAGCAGCCTGGCGGCGACCGTCAGGGTCCACCCGGAGTCGGTGCGGTCGTCGACGAGCACGACGGATCGGCCGGGGAGGCCGGCCGCGGCCGCGGGGGACAGGTCCAGCTCGAGCCGCTGCGTGACGCCCGCGAGCCGTTGCGCGGAGTTCACGTCGTGCCGCCCCGGCGCGGACCCGGCCGCGGGTCGTACCGAGCCGACGACGGGCACCCCGAGCTGGCGCGCGACCCCCTCGGCCAGGTGGCGCACCAGACCAGGTCGCGTCGCGGACTCCACCATGACCACGCCGGCCGGCGCGGGCATCGGGTTCCAGGCGGCGAGCACGTCGAGCACGGGCTGGCGCAGGGCGACAGGCAGCTCGTCGACCGGGGCGACGTGGGCCGTGGTCGGCGTGAAGAGGTCGCGCAGCAGCCCACCCCACCCGATCCCGTCGAGCCGTGCGACGGCGCGTCCGGTCGAGGCGGACTCGTCGGCGGCGATGCGGCCACGGAGGTCCACGCCGAGCGTCGCCATCCCCGACGGCCACATCGATCGCGTCGTGACCTCGAGGCCCGGCACCGCGAGGCGCTCTCGGGCGGCCGTGACCTCGCTCGCGTCGGGCACCGCGCCAGCGGACGCACCGCCGCAGCGGTCGCACCGCCCGCACAGCCAGGTGTCCCCGCCGGGGCCCTCGAGCTCGGGGTCGTCGAGCGCGTGCCGCAGGAACGCCATCCGGCACCCGTCGCCGCGCACGTAGTCGACCATCGCCTGCTGCTCGGCTTGACGGGCGGCGGCGACGCGCTCGTAGCGATCGGTGTCGTACTGCCACGCCTCGCCGGTCGACTGCCAGCCGCCCTTGACGCGGTGGACCGCGCCGTCCACGTCGAGCACCTTGAGCATGAGCTCGAGGCGGTTGCGGCGCAGGCTGACGTGCGTCTCGAGCGCGGCCGTCGACAGCGTGCCATGGGTGTCGAGCGCGGCGATCGCGGCACGGACCTCGGCCTGCGGCGGGAAGGCCATCGACGCGAAGTAGTCCCAGATCGCGTGGTCCTCGCGGCCGGGGAGCAGGACGACCTCGGCGCGCGCGGTCGCGCGACCGGCCCGCCCGACCTGCTGGTAGTAGGCGATGGGCGACGGCGGCGCGCCGAGGTGCACGACGAACGCGAGGTCGCCCTTGTCGAAGCCCATCCCGAGCGCCGAGGTCGCGACGAGGGCCTTGACGCGGTTCGCGAGCAGGTCCGCCTCGGCGACCTCGCGCTCCGCAGGGTCCGTCTGCCCGGTGTACGCGCGGACGTCGAGCCCGACGCCCCGCAGGTGCTCGGTGACCTGCTGCGCCGCGGCCACCGTGAGGCAGTACACGATGCCCGACCCGTCGATGCGGGGCAGGTTGTGCGCGAGCCAGGCGAGCTGGGCCGACGTGTCGGGCAGCAGCGCGACCGAGAGGTGCAGGCTCTCGCGGTCGAGGGTGCCGCGCAGCACGAGGACGTCCTCGAGCCCCGATCCGGGAGTGCCGTCGGCTCGGTGCCCCGTGACGGCGAGCTGCTCGGCCACGTCGGCCGTCACGCGCGCGTTGGCGGTGGCCGTGGTGGCCAGCACCGGGATCCCGTCGGGCAGGTCCGCGAGGAGCGTGCGGATGCGCCGGTAGTCCGGACGGAAGTCGTGCCCCCAGTCCGAGATGCAGTGCGCCTCGTCGACCACGACGAGGCCGGCGTCGGCCGCGAGCCGCGGCAGCACCTCGTCGCGGAAGCCGGGGTTGTTGAGCCGTTCCGGGGACACGAGCAGCACGTCGACCTCACCGGCGGCGACGCGGGCGTGCACACCGTCCCAGTCCGTGACGTTCGCCGAGTTGATCGTCTCGGCGCGGATGCCCGCGCGCGCGGCGGCCGCCACCTGGTTGCGCATGAGCGCGAGGAGCGGCGAGATGATCACGGTCGGGCCCGACGGCCGTCGGCCGGCAGCGCCCGCACGCAGCAGCGCGGTCGCGACGAAGTACACCGCCGACTTGCCCCACCCCGTCCGCTGCACGACGAGCGCGCGTCGGCGGTCGGCGACGAGCGCCTCGACCGCGAGCCACTGGTCCTCGCGCAGCTCCGCGTCGTCGCGGCCGACGAGCGCGCGCAGAGCGACCTCGGCCCGCGCGCGCAGGGCAGTCCGGTCGACCTCCTGGTCTGCGGGCGCGACGGCGTCGAGCGGGGGAGGTGTCATCTGTCGATCGTAGGCGCGGCGCCGTTGACTACGATCGGGGCGTGAACGTTCCCCCTGCCCGCACAGCGCTGCCCCTGCGCGACGAGCTCGTCGGCATCGAGCCCTACGGCGCACCCCAGCTCGACGCGCCGTACGTGCTCAACGTCAACGAGAACCCGTACGCGCCGAGCCCCGAGGTCGTCGCGGACATCGCCCGTGA
This sequence comes from Cellulomonas sp. WB94, assembly GCF_003115775.1. Lineage (NCBI taxonomy): Bacteria > Bacillati > Actinomycetota > Actinomycetes > Micrococcales > Cellulomonadaceae > Cellulomonas > Cellulomonas sp. WB94. Next base: position 48,072 of record NZ_QEES01000004.1, on the reverse strand, counting down.
CGTCGCGGCGGCGGCCGCCGGACTCAACCGCTACCCCGACCGGGACTTCCTCGCGCTGCGCCAGGACCTGGCGGCCTACCTGCGGGTCGAGTCGGGCGTCGAGCTGGAGCCCGGGCAGCTGTGGGCGGCGAACGGCTCGAACGAGGTCATGCTGCACCTGCTGCAGGCGTTCGGCGGCCCCGGGCGGACCGCGCTGTCCTTCGCCCCGACGTACTCGATGTACCCCGAGTACGCACGCGACACCTTCACCGGGTGGGTCGCCGGGCGCCGCGACGAGAACTTCGGCCTCGACCCGGACGTCGCGCGCGCGACGATCGCCGAGCTGGCGCCGACGGTCGTGCTGCTCGCGAGCCCGAACAACCCGACCGGCACCGCGCTGCCGCTCGCCACGGTGAACGTCGTGCTCGACGCCGCGGCGGCCGTCCCCGGCGGGTGCGTCGTGGTCGTCGACGAGGCGTACGGGGAGTTCCGCCGCGCCGGCACCCCCTCGGCCCTCGAGCTGCTCGCGGACCACCCGCACCTCGCGGTGAGCCGCACGATGTCCAAGGCCTTCGGCCTCGCCGGGGCCCGGGTCGGCTACCTCGCCGCTGCGCCCGCGCTCGTCGACGCGCTGCGAGTCGTCCGGCTGCCGTACCACCTGTCGGCCGTCACGCAGGCCGTCGCCCGTGCCGCGCTGCGCCACGCCCCCGCGCTGATGGCCCAGATCGGCTCGCTGCGGGCCGAGCGGGACGCACTCGTGGGATGGCTCCGGGAGCGCGGCCTGCGGGTCGCCGACTCCGACGCGAACTTCGTGCTCTTCGGGATGTTCGACGACCGGCACGGGATCTGGCAGGGTCTGCTCGACCGGGGGGTCCTCATCCGAGAGACCGGCCCGGACGGATGGCTGCGCGTGTCGGTCGGCACGCCGCAGGAGACGGCGGCGTTCAAGGACGCCCTGGTGGAGGTGGCAGGGCTGTGACCACAGGCACGCGGACCGCGCGCATCGAGCGGACGACGAGCGAGTCGAGCGTCCTCGTCGAGCTCGACCTCGACGGGACCGGGATCACCGACATCTCCACGACCGTCGGCTTCTACGACCACATGCTGACGGCGTTCGGCAAGCACTCCCTCATCGACCTCACGGTCCGGGCGACCGGCGACACGCACATCGACGTGCACCACACGGTCGAGGACGTCGCCATCGCGATCGGTGAGGCGCTGCGCCAGGCGCTCGGCGACAAGAAGGGCATCTCGCGGTTCGGCGACGCGCTCGTGCCGCTCGACGAGGCGCTCGCCCAGGCCGTCGTCGACGTGTCGGGCCGGCCGTACCTCGTCCACTCGGGCGAGCCCGCGGGTCAGGAGCACCACCTCATCGGTGGGCACTTCACCGGGTCGCTGACCCGTCACGTCTTCGAGTCCATCGCGTACCACGCCGGCATCTGCCTCCACGTGCGCGTGCTCGCGGGCCGCGACCCGCACCACATCGTCGAGGCGCAGTTCAAGGCGCTGGCGCGCGCCCTGCGGAGCGCGGTCGAGCTCGACCCTCGCGTCCAGGGGATCCCGAGCACCAAGGGCACGCTGTGAGCGGGGGCCAGGACGGTTCGCTGCCGGACGACGCGCGCCCGGACGACCCGGCTCGGGCGGCCGACGGCCTCCCGGTCGACCTGACGATCCCGGACGACCTGTCCTCGCTCACCGAGTCGGCCGACGACCCGGTGACGGTGGCGCTCGTCGTCACGCAGGTCGCCGCGGCGGGTCCGCTGGCTGCAGCGTGCTCGCTGGCAACCGTCGACGTCGACGTCGTGCCGTCACCGGTGGGCGCCCTCGCCCTCCTGCGCGACCCGCGCACGGCCGCCGCCGGCGCAGCGGCGATCTCGAAGCTGCTCAAGGCCGTCCCGGTCGTGCTGCTGGAGCGGCGAGCGAGCCAGATCACCGCGACCCGGTGGACGGCCGGAGAGCAGGGGGACGAGCTTCCCGCCGGTCTCGTGCTGTCAGACGCGCCCGCGGTCCTCGAGGACCTGCTGCTCGGCGGCGTGAGCGTCGGCGACCTCGACGGTGTCGTCACCAGCGTCGGCCTGTCCCGCTGGAAGGCGATGCGGATGCTCGCGTCGTCGACCCGCGGGCGCCGGTAGCCTGGACCCGTGCCCAGCCAGCCCCGCGTCGTCGTCCTCGACTACGGCTTCGGCAACGTCCGGTCGGCGGTCAGAGCCCTCGAGCGGGTCGGCGCGGCCGTCGAGCTGACGGCCGACGCACAGGCCGCGGCCGAGGCCGACGGTCTCGTCGTGCCGGGCGTCGGTGCGTTCGCCGCGGTGATGTCCGGGCTGCGCGCCGTGCGCGGGGACCAGATCATCGACCGTCGGCTCGCCGGCGGCCGGCCCGTCCTCGGCATCTGCGTCGGCATGCAGGTGATGTTCGCCGCCGGTGACGAGCACGGAGTGCACACCGAGGGCCTGGGGGAGTGGCCCGGTCTCGTCGACCGGCTCGAGGCGCCCGTCGTGCCGCACATGGGCTGGGCGACCGTGGCCGCGGCCGACGGCTCGGCGCTCTTCGCGGGGGTCGAGGACCAGCGCTTCTACTTCGTGCACTCCTACGCGGCCCGCTCGTTCCCGTTGTCCGAGACGGTCGACCGGGAACGCTTCGCGGCTCCGTTGGTGACGTGGGCCGACCACGGCGGTCCGTTCGTCGCGGCGGTCGAGAACGGCCCGCTCGCAGCGACCCAGTTCCACCCCGAGAAGTCCGGCGACGCCGGCGCCCAGCTCCTGACCAACTGGGTGGCGTCGTTGCGCTGACGACGCTGCGTCGCAGCTGCACGATGCACGTCCGCCACCCCGCACGACCACATCCAGAACGACCCGACCACCACAGATCGGCGCAGGGCCCGTTCGTGGCTCGCGCCAGCGGCGACGACCCCCCGTCGCCCGGAGAGAGGACGCCATGACCGACCGCCTCGAGCTGCTGCCCGCCGTCGACGTCGCCGGTGGGCAGGCCGTCCGCCTCGTCCAGGGCGAGGCCGGGTCGGAGACCGGGTACGGCGACCCGCTCGCCGCAGCCCTCGACTGGCAGCTCGGCGGGGCCGAGTGGATCCACCTCGTCGACCTCGACGCGGCGTTCGGTCGCGGTTCGAACGCGCCGCTCCTCGCGGAGGTGGCAGCCGAGCTCGCGGGCAAGGGCGTCAAGGTCGAGCTGTCGGGCGGCATCCGCGACGACGCGTCGCTCGAGCGTGCGCTCGCGACCGGCGCCACGCGCGTCAACCTGGGGACCGCCGCGCTCGAGGACCCGGAGTGGACGGCCAGGGTGATCGCGAGCCACGGCGACGCGATCGCGGTCGGGCTCGACGTGCGGGGGACGACGCTCGCCGCGCGCGGCTGGACGCAGGAGGGCGGGGACCTCTGGGAGGTGCTGGCCCGCCTCGACGAGGCCGGCTGCGCTCGCTACGTCGTCACCGACGTGACCAAGGACGGCACGCTGCGCGGACCGAACCTGGACCTGCTGCGCGAGGTGTGCGCCCGGACGCAGGCGCCGGTCGTCGCGTCGGGAGGCATCTCGAGCCTCGCCGACCTCGAGGCGCTGCGCACCCTCGTGCCGCTGGGCGTCGAGGGTGCGATCGTCGGCAAGGCCCTCTACGCGGGTGCGTTCACCCTCCCGCAGGCCCTGGACGTCGCCGGGCGGCCGTGAGCGTGGCGGGTCGCGAGCTTCCGGCGTCGTCGCCGTTCGCGGGCGACGACGGTTCGTGCGACCCGCGGCTCGGCGCCGCCCTCGAGGCGTACGGCCGGGGCGACGGCACCCTGGCCCAGGTCGTGACGGCGCTCGCGGGCACCCGCGTCCTCGTGCCCGTCCTGGCCGAGCTGGAGACGGCCGACGTCGTCGAGGTGGGTGGGCATCGGCACACGATCGACAAGGAGGCGTCGGCGGGGATCGTCGCGCTCCGAGCCCCCGACGGCCGGACGGCGCTGCCCGTGTTCTCGTCGGTCGCGAGCATGACCGCCTGGCGGGCTGAGGCACGACCTGTCCCGTCCGCCGTGGCCCGGGCGGCGCTGTCCGCCGTCACCGAGCAGTGGGAGCTGATCGTCCTCGACCCGGGCGGCCCGACGACCGTGCTCGTCCCGCGGCCCGCCGTCTGGGCGCTGGCGCAGCAGCAGGAGTGGCAGCCCGCGGTCATCAGGACCGGCGGCACCGACGCGGTCGACCCCCGGGTCCGGTCGGCGATCGGTCGTGCGGTCGGCGCCGTGGCCGAGGTGCTCGCCGCGGACGCGGTCCCGGGTCGACGCGCCGAGGTCGCCGTCGTGCTGACGCTCACCCCGGGGCTGGACCGCGCGCGGCTCGACGACGTCCTCGCGCGCGTCAATGCGGCCCTCGCGGCGGACGAGACGGTCGCCGAAGCCGTCGACTCCCTCGAGCTGCGGCTGCTCGCAGGACCCTGACCGGCTCGGTCAGCGACGCCGGCGCAGCACGTGCGCGACGGCGAGGACGACCAGAGCGCCCAGGACCTGACCGCCGAGGATCACGCGGTTGACGTCGATCGCAGGGCGCCAGTGCACCCCCTGGGAGTCGACGACGTAGACCCCGACAGCCCGGACGTGGACGCCGAACCCGCTACCACCGCCCGAGCCTGTCGCGGGAGTCTGCCAGGCGGCGCCGACCTCGGTGTCGCCACGCACGGTCTCGTTCGCGTCGAGCGCGTCGTCCGTCTCGTCGTGCGGCGTGAGCGGCCCCGCGCCCTGCCCACCGCCACCGCCTGAGCCGCCCATGACCTTCGCGACAGGGATGATCGTGACCCCGTCGCGCTCGAACGGTTCGCCGTACACACGCTTGACCGACAGGATGTCGCTCGCGACCCGGACGACGGTCGCCGGGTCGAACGGGACGTCTGGCATGGGAGCTCCTCACGCAGGGGGCGGACGCGTCCACTCTGGCAGAGCCGGGTGTTCCCGGGCGCGGGTTCGTTCGCGCAGCGCCTACTTGGTGCAGGACGGCGACGGCGTGAAGCCCGTCTCGTCGGCGAGCAGGGTGCGCAGAGTGCTCACCGGCAGGATGAAGCTCTGACCGGTCGTGTTCTTCGCATAGACGACACCGACGACCCGCCCGGCAGAGTCGAGCGCGGCCGACCCGGAGCTGCCCGGCTCGACTGCGGCGTCGGTGACGAGCACCTCCCCGAAGTTCTCGTTGAGCGGGTCGGTGGTCTCGCCGATGACATGCCCGCTCGTGACCGTGAGCTGCCCCCCCAGCGGGTATCCGACCACCGTCACGGCGTCCCCGGTGACCGGGTCGGCGTCGGCGAGCACGGGAGCCGCGGGCAACGGCTCCGCGGTGCGCACGATCGCCAGGTCGGCGAGCGCTGCGGTGGTGGCCGCGGTCACGGCGACGTCGCGCCCGTCGTAGGTGCTGATCTGCAGGTCCGCCGAGTCCGCGACCACATGCCGGTTGGTGAGCAGCGTCGTGGAGTCCAGGGCGAAGCCCGACCCGGTGGACAGCGACGAGCACCCGACGTTGCGGATCCGCACCGTCATCCGTCGTGCTGCGTCGAAGCCGTCCGGGGAGAGGTTCCCGGTTCCTGTCGTGGCCGGGCTCGGCACCGCGACGGACGACGGGACGACATCGGTCGGCATAGGACCCGGCATCGTCGGCAGCGAGCCGCACCCGACGACGAGCGCCAGCGTCCCCGCGGCGACGAGGCCACGCCCGACCGTCCGGAGCGGGGTCACTTCTTGAGCTCGCGCTGCAGAGCCGTGTTCGCGTCCGTGGCGGCCCCGCAGACGGTCTGGACGTCCGTGCGGAACCTGGCCAGGTCGGCCTGGTCGTACGCGCTCGGGTTCTCGAGGTACCCGATGAGCTTGTACTGGCCGTCGATGCAGCTGCTCAGCGCCGTGGCGACGTTCCCGGCGGCCGCCGAGATCCGCTGCTGGTAGTCGACGAGCTGGCGCTGGATCGCGCGGTCGTCACCGAGCTGGGCCTTCTCGTCGGCGAGCTCGATGATGCGGGCCTGCGCGGTCGCCAGCTGGTCGCGGGTCGCGGCAAGGTCGCTGGTCGTCGCCTCGAGGTCGGCGCGCGCCTGCGTCAGATCGGCCCCGGTGCTGCGAGCCACCGACTCCCACTCGGCGCTGCGGCGCTCGTACGCGCGGGTGGTCAGCAGCAGGTACGTGGCGAGGCCGAGGGTCAGCGCCAGCAGGATCGACAGCACGAGCAGGGCCCACGGCTGGCGGCGGTGGCGCGCCACGGAGGGCGCAGGCGACTCGTGGGGGATGACCGGTCCCGTGGCCGGGTCGGCAGCGGTCGGCGCTGTCGCGGGGAGCCACATCGGCAGCGTGGCTCCGACGGTGCTGAGGACGGCCGTCTCGTCCGGCTCGGGCGTGTCGTCCGCTGTGGCGGCGTGCGCATCGGGCTCAGGCACCGCCTCGTCGTCGACCGCCGGCCCTGCCTCGGCCACGGCGGCCTGCGGGACGACGGAGTCCTGATCGAGGGGCTGCGCCGCGTCGGGCTGCTCGCGCCGCGTCGGGCTGCTCGCCATCGGGCTGCGCCGCGTCGGGCTGCTCGCCATCGGGCTGCGCCGCGTCGGGCTGCTCGCCATCGGGCTGCGCCGCGTCGGGCTGCTCGCCATCGGGCTGCGCCGCGTCGGGCTGCTCGCCATCGGGCTGCACGGCGTCGAGAAGCACAGGCGCCTCAGGCTCGGCCGCCGCGTCGTCGGCCCCGAGCGGGCCGTCGGGTGCCCCGTCCGGCTCGAGCCCTGAGCCCGCGGCAGCCGGCGCACTCTCGTTCACCGGGACCGCGGGTGCGGTCTCGTCAACGGGACCAGGGCCGGCCACCCCGACGTGCGTGCCCACGTGCGGTGCGGGAGCCGGCCCGGCTAGTGGCGCCGCGAGCAGGCTGAAGCGTGCGTCGTCGGCCTCGTCGAGGGGCAGGGCAGCGCCCGGCTCGGCGGCGCGCTCGTCAGTCACGCCGGACAGAATAGGCAGTATCGGGCGCGCGGCGCTCCCGCAGGCCGAAAAGGTGGAGCGTCGGCGGGCGCGTCCGCGAGAGGATCAACGTCGTGTCCCTCGCCCCCTACGCCGACCTGCTGCGCCGTCCCGGCGTGCTCCGGCTCTTCCTCGTCGCCCTTGTCGCGCGCATCCCGCACGCCGCGACCGGTGTCGTGGTCACTCTCCACGTCGTCGGCCCGCTCGGCAAGGGCTACGCCCAGGCGGGACTCGTCGCTGCCTCGATGACGGTCGGCATGGCGATCGGCGCGCCGTGGCGGGGACGCCGGGTCGATGCGCTGGGTGTGCGCAGGGCGCTGCTGCCGTCCGTGATTGTCGAGGCGGCAGTGTGGGTCGTCGCCCCGTTCCTGGAGTACGAGGCACTGGTCGCGGTCGCGTTCGTCGCCGGGGTCTTCCTGGTGCCGGTCTTCTCGGTCGTGCGCCAGTCGCTGGGTGTCCTCGTGCCGCCCGGCGAGCAGCGCACCGCGTACGCGCTCGACTCGGTGGGCACCGAGCTGACCTTCATGCTCGCGCCCGCGATCGGGGTGCTCATCGCCACGCAGGTGTCGACGACTGCTGCCCTGGTGACGGTCGGCGTCGCGACGGTCGGGTCGGGCACGCTGCTCATGTGGTTCGACCCACCCACGCGCAGTCATCAGCTCGCTGGTGCTGCCGGCGCCGGCTCGGCCCGGTCCGCGTCCGAGGCGGTGCGCGCGGACCTCGCCGGCGCACGGGTCCTGACTCCGGCGTTGCTCGCCGTCCTGGCGACCTCGGTGGCGGCATCGCTCGTGCTGAACGGCACCGACGTGTCGATCGTCGCGTCGTTGAAGAGCTGGGACCAGGCGTCGTCGCTCGGCTGGATGATGGCGCTGTGGTCGGCGGGCTCGGTGCTCGGCGGGCTCATCTACGGTGCCGGGCGTCGCACGGTGCACCCGATGGTGCTGGCACTCACGCTGGCCGTGCTGACGGTTCCGGCAGCGTTCGTCCACTCGCCGGTGCTCCTGGCTGCCGCCGTGTTCGTCGCGGGGCTGCCGTGCGCGCCCGCGCTGTCGTCGATCACGGCCACGCTCGCGCGTCTCGTGCCCGAGGAGCGTCGGGGGGAGGCCATGGGGTGGCAGGGCACCGCGATGACGATCGGCGGCTCGCTCGGCGCGCCGTTGTGCGGCTGGATGATCGACGCCCGCGGTCCCGGTGCAGGCTTCCTCACCGCGGCCGTCGTCGGCGGTCTGCTGGCGGCGAGCGGCCTCGTCGCGCTGCGGTCCTCTCGCGACCGCGCTGTCGCGGCCGACGCCCTGGAGACCGCCGCGCTCAGCTGACCGGGCCGGTCAGCTTCTCGCCCGGTCCGTCGCCGAGAGCGTCGGGGTAGGGCGAGGCCTCCCGGAACGCGAGCTGCAGCGACCGGAGCCCGTCGCGCAACGAGCGCGCGTGCTGGTTGCCGAGGTCGGGTGCCGACGCTGTCACGAGCGCGGCGAGGGCCGTGATGAGCTTGCGGGCCTCGTCGAGGTCGAGGTAGGCGGAGCCGGGGACGCCGTCGACGTCCTCGCTCAGCCCGCACTTCACGGCGGCTGCGCTCATGAGGTGGACCGCGGCCGTCGTGATCACCTCGACTGCGGCGACGTCGGCGATGTCCCGGGTCGCGCCCGGGACCGTGCTGCTGGAGGTGTGCTGAGGCTGCTCGGACATGGCGTCGATACTCTCACCGGAACCGCGAGGACCCTGCACCGGTCGGTGCAGGGTCCTCGCGGCGCGCCCCCCGGTCAGGGCGGCGCAATGACGCAGATGCTCGTCAGGCGATCGGGACGCTCGAGGTCGCCGGCTCACCGGTCTCGATCGGGGCCGAGCCGGCGAGGTTGGTGCGCAGAGCGGCGCCGAGCCCGGCGTCCACGCTCGTCCAGTACCAGATGGCGCGCTCGCGGATCGCGGGCTCGTCACGCCGCCGACATGGCCCGTGATGGTCTGAAGGAGACTCGCCCGCGCGGCGTCGTCGAACACCGTCCGGTAGAGCGTCCCGGCCTGGCCGAAGTCGTCGTCCTCGGGGTGCAGGGTGGCGGCGGAGCGCTGGAGCGCGCCGTCGGACTCCCACCCGATCGACTCGGCGGCCCGCGACGGGTCGGCGGCAGGACCTCCGACCGAGTTCGGCGCGTACACGGGGATGCTCGGGGCGTCGAACGTGTACCGGGCTGAGCCGTCCTTGGAGTACGAGTGGACCGGCGCGGCGTGCGGCGCGTTCACGGGCAGCTGCTGGTAGTTCGTCCCGACGCGGTAGCGGTGCGCATCGGCGTACGAGAAGATCCGCGCGAGGAGCATCTTGTCGGGGCTCGCCGCGATGCCCGGCACGAAGTTGCTCGGTGCGAACGCCGCCTCCTCGATCTGGGCGAAGTAGTTCTCCGGGTTGCGGTTGAGCTCGAGCGTGCCGACCTTGATCAGCGGGTAGTCGGCGTGCGGCCACACCTTGGTCAGGTCGAACGGGTTGAAGCGGTACGTCTCGGCGTCCTCGTAGGCCATGACCTGGACCGACAGGGTCCAGGACGGGAACTCGCCGCGCTCGATCGCGTCGTGCAGGTCGCGGATGTGCACGTCCGCGTCGGATCCGGCGAGCTGGGCCGCCTCGTCGCCGGTGAAGTTCTCGATCCCCTGGTTCGTCGTGAAGTGGTACTTGACCCAGAACCGCTCGCCGGCCGCGTTGATCCACTGGTAGGTGTGGGAGCCGAACCCGTCCATGTGGCGCCACGACGCCGGGATGCCGCGGTCACCCATGAGCCACGTCACCTGGTGCGCCGACTCAGGGGACAGCGACCAGAAGTCCCACTGCATGTCGTTGTCGCGCAGGTGGCTGCCCGGCAGGCGCTTCTGCGAGTGGATGAAGTCGGGGAACTTGATGCCGTCGCGGATGAAGAACACCGGGGTGTTGTTGCCGACGAGGTCGTAGTTGCCCTCGGTCGTGTAGAACTTCGTCGCGAAACCGCGCGGGTCCCGCCAGGTGTCGGGCGAACCCTGCTCGCCGGCCACGGTCGAGAACCGGGTCAGCGTCTCGGTCACCACGCCAGGCTGGAACAGCGCCGCACGGGTGTACGCGCTGACGTCCTCGGTCGTGGTGAACGTGCCGAACGCGCCGCCGCCCTTGGCATGCACGATCCGCTCGGGGACCTTCTCGCGGTTGAACTGCGCGAGCTTCTCCACGAGGTAGGCGTCGTGCAGGACGATCGGGCCGTCGGCGCCGACGGACTGCGAGTGGGCGTCGGAGGCGACCGGCGCCCCGGAGCTGGAGGTCGTGAAGGGTGTGCTCGTCACGGAGTTCCTTTCATGCGGACCGGATCGGCCCGGTTCGGTGGGTGCCACCCGGCTGGTGAGCCGGTGGGAGTGCTGGTGGCGTCGGGCGTGGGTGGGCTCAAGGGGCGGCGCAGCGAGGACACAGGCCCCAGAACGTGACCTCGGCGGACTCGATCGTGAAGCCGGACGTCGCGCTGGGGACCAGGCACGGCGCGTGCCCGACGGCGCAGTCCACGTCCTCGATGGCGCCGCAGCGCCGGCACGCGACGTGATGGTGGTTGTCGCCGACGCGCCGCTCGTAGCGGGCGGGGTGTCCGGCGGGTTCGATCCGCCGGAGCAGCCCGGCTTCGGTGAGCGCGTGGAGCACGTCGTACACGGCCTGGACGGACACCCGGGGGAGGGTGGTGCGCACTGCCCGCAGCAGCGTGTCGGTATCGGCGTGCGCGTGGTGCCCGACGGCGTCCAGCACGGCGAGCCGGGGCGCAGTCACGCGCAGACCGAGCTCGCGGAGCGTCTGGGCGTCGGTCACGCGACAACCCCACCACACTAACTGGAGTCATTCAAGTATTCGGGCGGACGGGACGAGCGGCTCGAGGCATGGAGGGCAGGGGGCGTGTGCGGCTGGCCGGACGCAGGCGGCCGGACCCGTACCGTCTGCGTGCTAGCCTTGCTCATTGACCGACCGGTGTCGGGCTCCCGCGCATGCTCGTGTGCGCGTTCTCTGCGTGTCGCCGGTGCACAAGTGGAGCTGATCCCACCCGAGCTTCGACCGCTCGTCGGGTCGCGCAAGCGATCCGCACGACAACAGAGGCCGGGTTCCGGTCCGAGGTGCGTCACGTGCAAGTCGCGTGCGCACCGGTGGCGTGCGTGTACTCGCGCGACACCTCGGACTCGTGAGGCCCCCACCTGTGTCCAGGGCGGGGGCCTTCCTCGTACCGGGTGGTCCCTGCGACGAGTTCAAGGAGCACCCACATCACCGAGCCCCGCATCAACGATCGGATCCGCGTAGCCGAGGTCCGCCTGGTCGGCCCCAACGGCGAGCAGGTCGGCATCGTCCGCGTGGAGGACGCACTGCGCCTGGCCCAGGACGCCGACCTCGACCTCGTCGAGGTCGCCCCGGAGGCGCGCCCGCCCGTCTGCAAGATCATGGACTACGGCAAGTTCAAGTACGAAGCCGACATGAAGGCGCGCGAGGCGCGGCGCAACCAGACGAACACGGTCCTCAAGGAGATCCGTTTCCGGCTCAAGATCGACCCGCACGACTACGGCACGAAGAAGGGCCACGTCGAGCGGTTCCTCAAGGCCGGCGACAAGGTCAAGGTCATGATCATGTTCCGCGGCCGCGAGCAGTCGCGCCCCGAGATGGGCATCCGCCTTCTCCAGCGGCTCGCCGGAGACGTCGCCGAGCTCGGCTTCATCGAGAGCTCGCCGAAGCAGGACGGCCGCAACATGATCATGGTGCTGGGCCCCGTCAAGAAGAAGGCCGAGCAGAAGAGCGAGCAGCGCCGCGCCGCCCAGGTGCAGGCGCCGATCGACTTCGATCCCGACCTGTCCGCGCTGGCCGCCGAGGCGATCGCGGAGGCTTCGGCCGACGTCCCCGTCGCAGCGCCCGAGCCGGCCGTCGCAGCCGCGCCCGCTCCTGCCGTCGAGGTCCCGACCGTCGACGCCCCGGCATCGCCGGCCGAGGAGGCTCCGGTCGCGGCTCCCGTCGCGAACGCGGCCCCGCGGCCCGCAGCCGCACCGCGTCCGCCGGCTGCCCGGCCCGCTGCAGCCCGCCCGGCTGCTGCGCGACCGGCCGTCACCAGCCGACCTGCGTCGGCCTCGAGGCCGGCGACGGCGACACGGGCTCCCGCAGCTCCGCGTGCCACCGCCGCGCCGTCCGCTCCCACCGCCGAGGTGGCAGCCACGCCCGCGAGCACGACGCCCGCGAGCGCTACCACGGCGACCCCGGTCGTGGACGCCAAGCCCGCGGCAGCACGTCCCGCCGCGAAGCCGGTGCCGCGTCCGGCGCCGGCCCCTGCCAAGCCGACGGCGAAGCCTTCGTCGCCTGGCCGCACTGCCGCCTCGGTCCCCTCCGAGGACGCTCAAGCCTGACCCGCACGACGAACGAGGGGCCGCGTTCGGCCCCCCGCACGAACGAGCCGCGTGATTCTGCGCGACGCGACGAGAAGGAGACAACGGCAACCATGCCGAAGAACAAGACGCACTCCGGTGCCAAGAAGCGCTTCCGGGTGACCGGCAGCGGCAAGATCATGCGCGAGCAGGCCGGCAGCCGTCACCTCCTCGAGCACAAGTCCAGCCGCCGCACGCGGCGCCTCGCCGGTGACCTCGTCGTCTCCGCCGCTGACACCCCCCGGATCAAGAAGCTGCTCGGCAAGTGACCGGCGTGGGCGCACCCGCGCCCGGCCTCACTTGTGAGCCCCAACAGGCAAGGAGCATCACGTGGCACGCGTGAAGCGGGCAGTCAATGCCCACAAGAAGCGTCGTTCGACCCTCGACCGGGCTGCGGGTTACCGCGGCCAGCGCTCGAGGCTGTACCGCAAGGCGAAGGAGCAGGTCACCCACTCCCTCGTCTACGCCTACCGCGACCGCAAGAAGCGCAAGGGCGACTTCCGTCGGCTCTGGATCCAGCGCATCAACGCGGCGGCGCGCGAGCAGGGCATGACGTACAACCGACTCATCCAGGGCCTCAAGCTCGCGGGTGTCGAGGTCGACCGTCGCGTCCTCGCGGACATGGCCGTCAATGACGCCCCGGCGTTCAACGCGATCGTCCAGCTCGCCAAGGACGCGATGCCGGCCGACGTCAACGCGCCGTCCGCGGCCTGACTCGTCTGCCGCACCACGCAGTCTGAAGCACAGCACCTCAAGGACGCCCGGCCCATGCCCGAGCTGACCAACCCCCGCGCTGAACGGGTTGCGTCGGTCAGGGCGTTGGCCGGGCGTTCTGCGCGTTCGCGCAGCGGCCGCTACCTGGTCGAAGGGCCGCAGGGGGTCCGTGAGGCGCTCCGGTGTGCCCCCGAGCTCGTCAGGGACGTGTACGTGAGCGTCCCGACCGCCGAGCGGTACGCCGAGATCGTCTCCGACGCGGTCGCGGCCCGGGTGCGAGTGCACAGCGCCACCCCGGAGGTCCTCGACGCCATGTCGGGTGACGCGCAGGGCGTTCTCGCCGTCCTCGACGCTGCGCCGACGACGCTGGCGGCCGTGCTCGCCTCGCGCCCCCGGCTCGTGGCGGTGCTTGCGCACGTCCGCGATCCCGGGAACGCGGGGGCCGTCATCCGGGCCGCCGACGCCGCGGGCGCCGACGCCGTCCTCCTGACGGAGGCGAGCGTCGACGTGCACAACCCCAAGGTCGTTCGCTCGACCGCCGGGTCGCTGTTCCACCTCCCGGTCGTCACCGGTCTGTCGCTCGACGACGCGGTGACCGCGCTGCGGTCCTCGGGGCTTGCGATCCTCGCGGCGGACGGTGCGGGTGACCATGACCTCGACGACCTGCTGGACGTCGCCGGGCCGTCCGGGAACAACCGCCCGACGGGAGTGCCGGACCTGTCCCACCCCACGGCGTGGGTGTTCGGCAACGAGGCCTGGGGTCTGCCGGAGCAGGACAGGGCGCTGGCCGACGCCGTCGTGCGCGTCCCGATTCGCGGCCGGGCCGAGTCCCTGAACCTCGCGACAGCGGCGACCGTCTGCCTGTATGCGAGCGCCCGCGCGCAGCGGTGAGGTGCCGGCTGGGAGACTGGTCGCATGCGTCTCTTCGTCGCCGTCCGGCCGCCGGAGCCGGTCCTGATCCACCTGGATCTCGCGCTGCGAACGGTGGCAGCGGCGGTCGACACCGGTGATCGGTCGTCTCCGGTGCGGTGGACCGAGGTCGAGAACCGGCACCTGACGGTGGCGTTCTTCGGGGACGTCGCCGACTCGCTCGTCGGCGAGCTGGGCGACGCGGTCGCCGCAGCCGTGGCCGAGGCCCATCCCTTCGAGCTGCACCTGCGGGGTGCCGGGGTGTTCGCGCACCGCACGTTGTGGGTCGGCGTGGGCGGGGACGTGGTGGCGATGCGGCAGCTGTCGGACGCCGTCGGTCGTGCGGGCTCCGACCTGGTGGCGCGGTCGGACGACAGGGTCCGCTCGCGACCCCACCTCACGGTCGGTCGGGTCGACCCGTCGATCCGCCGGTCGCGATCGCGGTGGACCGGGCAGGCGCAGGCCGAGGACCCAGCCGAGGCGCTCGTGCGGGCGCTCGCCGTGTACGAGGGCCCGAGCTGGCTGGTCGAGGACGTGCTCTTGCTGGCGTCGCAGCCTGGTGCGGGACGCGGCGGGGGACCGCTCTACTCGACCGTGCGCACACACACCTTTCGTGCGATGTGACGGGCCCGCACACCGTCGACGCGAGAACCCCAGCGGCGCGCGCCAGTAGACTCCCGTGCTGGCCGGTGCCTCGTCGGACCGGCCGGCACACCCGCCGCCTGGAAGGTCCGCATGCCCACGTCATCTCTGTCCCCGCTCGACGCCGACGGCATCGAGACGGCGCTCACGCAGGCCTTCGCGGCGCTGACAGCGGCCGCCGACCTTGACGAGCTGAAGACCGCGCGCCTCGAGCACGTCGGCGAGCGGAGCCCCCTCGCGCTTGCGAACCGTGAGATCGGACAGCTCGCCCCTGCCGACAAGGTCGTCGCGGGCAAGCTGCTCGGATCGGCGCGCGGCCGGCTCGGTGCGGCCCTGGCCGCGCGGCAGGCCGAGCTCGAGCTCGAGCGGGACGCGCGCGTGCTCGTCGACGAGGCGGTCGACGTCACCCTCCCGGTCGACCGGGCACCGCGCGGTGCGCGGCACCCGATCGAGACGGTGCAGGAGCGCGTCGGGGACATCTTCCTGGCCATGGGCTGGGAGATCGCCGACGGTCCCGAGGTCGAGGCCGAGTGGTTCAACTTCGACGCGCTGAACTTCGGCGTCGACCATCCGGCGCGGCAGATGCAGGACACATTCTTCGTCGAGCGACCGGACGGCGAGGCCTCCGGGCTGGTCTTGCGCACGCACACGTCTCCGGTGCAGGCCCGGACGATGCTCGAGCGCGACGTGCCGATCTACGTCGTCTGCCCGGGCAAGGTGTTCCGCACGGACGAGCTCGACGCGACGCACACCCCGGTGTTCCACCAGGTCGAGGGTCTCGCGGTCGACAAGGGCCTGACGATGGCGCACCTCAAGGGCACGCTCGACCACTTCGCGCGGGCGATGTTCGGCGACGAGGCGCGCACCCGTTTGCGGCCGTCGTTCTTCCCGTTCACCGAGCCCAGCGCCGAGATGGACCTGTGGTTCCCGCAGAAGAAGGGCGGGGCCGGCTGGATCGAGTGGGGGGGCTGCGGCATGGTCAACCCGCTCGTGCTGCGGGCCGCGGGGATCGACCCCGACGTCTACTCCGGCTTCGCGTTCGGGATGGGCATCGAGCGGACCCTGATGCTGAGGCACGGGATCGCCGACATGCACGACATGGTGGAGGGCGACGTCCGCTTCTCCCAGCAGTTCGGGACGGAGATCTGATGCCGCGCATCCCTCTGACATGGCTCGCCGAGCATGTCGATGTCCCCGCGGGCACCACCGCCGCGCAGCTCGCGGCCGACCTCGTCCGGGTCGGCCTCGAGGAGGAGGCGATCCACCCGGCCTCCGTCTCCGGTCCGCTCGTCGTCGGGGAGGTCGTCGAGCTGACGGCCGAGCCGCAGAAGAACGGCAAGACCGTCAACTGGTGCCGCGTCGACGTCGGTGCGCTCAACGAGGTCGCCGAGGACGGGTCGCTGCGTCCTCGCGGGATCGTGTGCGGCGCGCACAACTTCGTCGTCGGCGACCGCGTCGTCGTCGCGCTGCCCGGAGCCGTGCTGCCCGGACCGTTCCCGATCGCGTCGCGCAAGACCTACGGGCACGTGTCCGACGGCATGATCTGCTCCGCGCGCGAGCTGGGCCTCGGCGACGACCACACCGGGATCCTCGTGCTCTCGCCGCTCGACTTCGATGCTGAGCCGGGCACCGATGCGCGCGCCCTCCTCGGGCTCGGCGAGGAGGTGCTCGAGATCAACGTGACGCCCGACCGCGGCTACTGCTTCTCCATGCGCGGCGTCGCCCGCGAGTACGCCCACTCGACGGGCGCGACCTTCACCGACCACGGTCTCGCGACGACCGCCGAGCAGGCTCCTGCGGGCGGCTTCGCCGTCGAGCTGGCCGACGAGACACCGATCCACGACGTCGTCGGCGTGGACCGGTTCGTCGCACAGGTCGTGCGCGGGGTGGCAGCGTCGGGTCCGTCGCCCGCGTGGATGCAGCGCCGGCTGAGCCAGGCCGGCATGCGTCCGATCTCACTCGCGGTCGACGTCACCAACTACGTGATGCTCGACCTGGGTCAGCCGCTGCATGCCTACGACCTCGCGCAGGTTGCTGAGCCGATCGTCGTGCGTCGAGCCCAGCCGGGGGAGAAGCTCACGACGCTGGACGGCGTCGTGCGCACGCTCGACCCCGAGGACCTGCTCATCACCGACAGCCCCGACGGCGAGAGGTCAGGACGCGTCCTCGGCCTCGCGGGCGTCATGGGTGGGGCCACCAGCGAGGTCACCTCCGCGACGACCGACCTGCTCCTTGAGGCGGCCCACTTCGACCCGATCTCGATCGCCCGGACGGCACGCCGGCACAAGCTGCCCAGCGAGGCCGCGCGACGGTTCGAGCGCGGCGTCGACCCCCAGCTGCCGCGCGTCGCGGTCGCGCGGGCGGCGGCGCTCCTCGTCGAGCACGGAGGCGGCACGATCGACGACGCGACCACGGACGTCGACAGCACCAACGCACCCGCCCCCATCCGTCTGCCGCTCGGGATGCCCGGCCGGCTCGTCGGCGTCGACTACACCCCGTCCGAGGTCCGCGAGACCCTTGTCGAGATCGGTGCGGTCCTCACCGAGGCGC
The DNA here is from genome assembly GCF_003115775.1 of Cellulomonas sp. WB94. Classification (NCBI taxonomy): domain Bacteria; kingdom Bacillati; phylum Actinomycetota; class Actinomycetes; order Micrococcales; family Cellulomonadaceae; genus Cellulomonas; species Cellulomonas sp. WB94. Next base: position 30,946 of record NZ_QEES01000004.1, on the reverse strand, counting down.
CTGACAGCGCTGTGGACGTGCTGCCGCCGACCTGGCGACCTGATCTCACGGCCCCCGTCGACCTCGTCGAGGAGATCGCGCGGCTGCGTGGCTACGACGCGATCCCGTCGGTGCTGCCGACTGCCCCCGCCGGCCGCGGGCTGACCGACGCCCAGCGCACGCGACGGTCGGTCGCGCGCGCCCTGGCGGATTCGGGGCTCACCGAGGTCCTCAGCTACCCGTTCGTCGGGAGCGAGCAGCTCGACGCGCTCGCCCTTCCCGCCGACGACCCGCGCCGTCGCGCGCTGCGGCTCGCCAACCCGCTGTCGGACGCCCAGCCGGAGCTGCGCACCAACCTGCTCGTCACCCTGCTCGACACGGCTCGCCGCAACGTCAGCCGCGGCATGGCGGACGTCGCGCTCTTCGAGGTGGGCCTCGTCACCCGTCCGGAGGCCGGTGCGCCGGTCGCGCCGCGGCTGCCCGGTGGCGTCCGGCCGACCGAGGCGGAGCTCGAAGCGCTGCACGCGGCCGTGCCGCCGCAGCCCCGACGCGTCGCCGGTGTCCTCGCCGGTGCCCGTGAGCGCGGCGGGTGGTGGGGCGCCGGGCGTCACGTCGACCACACGGACGCCATCGCGAGCGCGCAGCTCGTCGCTCGCACCGTGGGCGTCGACCTCGTCGTCCGATCGGACCCCGGGCACGCGCCCTGGCACCCGGGCCGGTGCGCGCGTCTCGAGACCGTCGCGGGCGTGCTCGTCGGGCATGCGGGCGAGCTGCACCCGAAGGTGGTCGCAGCGCTCGATCTGCCGGCGCGCGCGGTCGCGTTCGAGGTCGACCTGGACGTTCTCCTCGACGCCGCATCGACCGGTCCGCTCCAGGCGCGCGAGGTCTCGACGTTCCCTGTCGCGAAGGAGGACATCGCGCTCGTCGTGGACGCGGGCGTCCCGGCTGCCGAGCTCGAGGCCGCGGTGCGGTTCGGGGCGAACGCGAGCCCCGCCGGCGAGGTTCTCGAGGAGCTGCGGCTCTTCGACGTCTACACGGGCACGCAGGTCGGCGACGGCCGGAAGTCGCTCGCGTTCTCGCTGCGGCTCAGGGCTGCCGACCGGACGCTCACCGCCGAGGAGGCCGCGGGCGTTCGTGACGCCGTGGTCGCCGAGGCCCACCGGCGCTTCGGGGCCGAGCTGCGCGCGTAGCACGCCACGCTCTCGCCCTCGCGCCGCTCACGGCGCGAGGGTCCGTCCGGCGCGGGGGATCGGCTGCCCGACCGCTCCTGTGGCGAGCTCAGATCCCGCAGGAGTCGTCGACGCACGCGCCGGCGGCCTCGTCGGTGCCGGCCAGGGTCACGAGCGGGTTCGCCTCACGCCAGGCGGCCTCCAGCAGCCGACCGAAGACCTCGACCGGCTGCGCGCCCGACACCGCGATGCGGCGGCCCGCGACGAAGAACGGCACTCCGGTGACGCCCAGCTCGCGCGCCTCGGCCTCGTCGTGGCGGACGGCGTCGGCGGCGTGGTCGCCGGCAAGCACCGCGAGCACCGCGTCGTCGTCGAGCCCCGCAGCGCCGAACCCGGCGTCGGCGGCGATCTCGACGAGCACCGACGCCGTCCCGAGGTCCCCGCCGTGCGTGAACTGCGCCGCGAACAGGGCCTCGAGCGTGCGGTCGGCGAGCGCCGCCCCGCCGTGCTCGCGCGCGAGGTGCACGAGGCGGTGCGCATCGAACGTGTTGGCGGCGAGGGCTCGGTCGAAGTCGTACACGAGCCCGTTACCCGCGGCGACCTCGGTGACGTGCGCGAACATCTCCCGGATCCGCGCTTCGGGCGCGTGCATGCGCGCCGAGAGTGCGGCGATCTCGGGGACGCCAGGGCCGGCCGGGGTCTCGGGCGACAGCTCGTAGGAGCGCCAGACCACCTCGACCTCGTCGCGGTGGGGGAAGGCCTGCAGTGCGGCAGCGAACCGGCGTTTGCCGATGTAGCACCACGGGCAGGCGATGTCGGACCAGACCTCGACGAGCACGGTCGGGGTGGCGGTGGTGCGGGGGACGACGGGGGCGGTGGGGAGCGTGGCTGACGACGAGGCGGTCACGGAAGCAGCAGGACCTTTCCGGTGGTGGCACGCCCCTCGAGGGCGCGGTGAGCCTCGGCGGCGTCCGCCAAGGGGAACGTGGCGCCGATCCGGACGTCGAGCGAGCCGGCGGCGACCGCAGCGAACAGCTCGCCCGAGCGGAGCAGCAGCTCGTCACGGGTCGCGATGTAGCGGCCGATGGTGGGCCTGGTGAGGTAGACCGACCCGGCGGCGTTGAGCCGTTGGGGGTCGAAGGGTGGGACGGGCCCGGAGGCGGCGCCGAACAGGGCGAGACCGCCGCGCGGTCGCAGCGAGGCGAGCGACGCGTCGAACGTCGCGCGCCCGACGCCGTCGAACACGGTGTGGACCCCGGCGCCGTCGGTGAGCGCACGGACGGCGATCGGCAGGTCACGCGTGAGGTCCTCGAACTCGTCGTACCGGATGACATGGGTCGCCCCTGCGGCGCGCGAGAGCTCGGCCTTCGCCTCGGTCGAGACGGTCGAGATGACGCACGCTCCGCGCGCGACCGCGAGCTGTGTGAGCAGCAGGCCGACCCCGCCGGCGCCGGCGTGCACGAGCAGGACCTGCCCGGCGCTGACCGGGAACGTCGAGGTGACCAGGTAGTGGGCAGTCATGCCCTGCAGCAGCAGTGCGGCAGCGGTGTTCAGGTCGACCCCGTCCGGCACCGGCACCGCCGTGTCGGCGCGGACGGTCGCGATGGTCGCGTACGAGCCCGACGCGCCGGACGCCCACGCGACGCGGTCGCCGACGGCGAGCCCGGTCACGCCCGGTCCGACCGCGAGGACGGACCCCGCCCCCTCACCGCCCACGACGTGCGGGAACGGCATCGCGTAGATGCCTTCCCGCTTGTAGGTGTCGATGAAGTTGACGCCCGCCGCAGCGACCCCGACGGTCACCTCGCCGGGTCCCGGGGTGGGATCGGGGAGCTCCACGAGCTCGAGGACGTCTGGTCCGCCGGGGGCGGTGGCTTGGATGGCGCGCACGTCTGGACCAACACCACCGTGAGCTGCATTCATCCCGTCGCGGCGGCCCGCCCACGGGGGTGCCGGGCGCGTCGGTCAGGCTGCGTCGTCTCACGATGCGTACGGGGTCCCGCGAGGGGCCGCGGGGGTCGCACGATGGTGGCTGCTCGGCAGGGACCGGCACCGCGCCGGACCACCAGCGGAGGAGCGGCACGCATGAACGTGGCAGCAGACACGACGTCGGACAAGAACGCGCGGTACGCGCACCCGGAGCGGCTCGTCACCACGCAGTGGCTCGCGGACCATCTGGGGACCTCGGGACTCGTCGTCGTCGAGTCCGACGAGGACGTGCTGCTGTACGAGACGGGTCACATCCCCGGTGCCGTCAAGATCGACTGGCACACGGACCTCAACGACCCGGACGTCCGCGACTACATCGACGGCGAGCGCTTCGCCCGGCTGCTCGGGTCCAAGGGCATCACGCGGGACACGACGGTGGTCGTCTACGGCGACAAGGGCAACTGGTGGGCGGCGTACACGCTGTGGGTGCTCTCGTTGTTCGGCCACGAGGACGTCCGCCTGCTCGACGGCGGTCGTGGCCTCTGGATCGCCGAGGGGCGCGAGACGACGACGGACGCGGCGCGGCCGACCGCTGTCGAGTATCCCGTCGTCGAGCGCGACGACTCGACGCTCCGCGCGTTCAAGGACGACGTGCTGGCGCACCTGGGCGACCCGATCGTCGACATCCGTTCGCCGCGCGAGTACAACGGCGAGCTCGCGCACATGCCCGACTACCCGAACGAGGGGGCGCTGCGCACGGGCCACATCCCGACCGCACGCAACGTGCCGTGGGCGACCGCGGTCGCCGAGGACGGCACGTACCGGTCGCGGGACGAGCTCGCGGCGATCTACCAGGCGGGCGGCCTCGGTCTCCGGGACGACGACTCGGTCATCACGTACTGCCGCATCGGCGAGCGCTCGAGCCACACATGGTTCGCCCTCAAGCACCTGCTCGGGATCGAGCGGGTCCGCAACTACGACGGTTCGTGGACCGAGTGGGGCAACTCCGTCCGCGTCCCGATCGTCAAGGGCGACGAGCCCGGCGAGCTGCCCGGCTGACGACGCACCACCACCGGTGACGCGCCCCGCCACGGGTGGTGGGAGGATCCCGGCATGGCCGATGACCGCTCCGACGACGTCCCGGAGACCTTCGCGCGGATCCGCGACGAGTTCCTCGAGCTCTCCCAGGAGGACCGGCTGCTCCTCCTGCTGGACTTCTCGCGCGAGCTGCCCGAGCTGCCCGAGCGGTTCGCCAGCGCACCCGAGCTGCTCGAACGTGTCGAGGAGTGCCAGGCACCCGTGCGCGCGTTCACCGAGGTCGACGAGGCGGGCATCGTCCACTTCTATGCGTCTGCACCGCCGGAGGCGCCGACGACCCGCGGGTTCGCCGCCATCCTGGCGGAGGGCCTGGCCGGTCTGACCGCCGCGCAGGTCCTGGCGCTGCCCGACGACTACCCGTTCACGCTCGGCCTGACCGAGGCGGTCAGCCCGCTGCGGCTGCGGGGGATGAGCGGCATGCTGACCCGGACGAAGCGGCAGGTCAGCGAGCAGCTCGCGATATAGCGATTACATGAACGTGCATCCGAGTGTATATTCATGCGCATGACCTTCTCCGTGGCTGTCGCCGGCGCGAGCGGCTATGCGGGCGGCGAGATGCTCCGCCTCCTGCTCGCGCACCCGGACGCCGAGATCGGCGCCGTCACGGCCCACGCGAACGCCGGGACCCTCCTCGGTGAGCACCAGCCGCACCTGCGTGCGCTCGCGGGCCGCGTGCTCGCGCCCACCTCGGTCGCCGAGCTGGCCGGCCACGACGTCGTCGTGCTCGCTCTTCCCCACGGTGCGTCGGGCGCCGTCGCAGCCGAGCTGGGGGAGTCGTCGATCGTCCTGGACCTCGGGGCCGACCACCGGCTCGTCGACCCGGCGGCGTGGGAGCAGTTCTACCGCAGCCCGCACGCGGGCACCTGGCCGTACGGCCTGCCCGAGCTGCTCCATGCCGGCGAGCAGACGGCGGCCGCGCAGCGCGCGGTGCTCGCAGGGGCCCGTCGGATCGCTGTCCCCGGCTGCAACGTGACAGCCGTGACGCTCGGCCTCGCGCCCGGCGTGGCCGCGGGCGTGATCGACGCGACCGACCTTGTCGCGGTCCTCGCGAACGGCTACTCGGGGCGGGCAGGTCGCTCGCGACGCACCTGCTCGCGAGCGAGGCGCTGGGCTCGGCCCAGCCGTACGCCGTCGGCGGGACCCACCGCCACATCCCGGAGATCGAGCAGAACCTCTCGGCTGCCGGTGCGGCGCGGGTGCGCATCTCGTTCACGCCGACGCTCGTCCCGATGTCCCGGGGGATCCTCGCGACAGCGACGGCACGGCTCGCCGACGGCGCCGACCCGCGTGAGGTGCGCGCGGCGTGGGAGGCGGCCTACGCCGACGAGCCGTTCGTCCACCTGCTGCCCGCGGGGCAGTGGCCGACGACGGCCGCGACCCTCGGCGCGAACACCGCGCTCGTGCAGGTCGCCGTCGACGAGAGAGCCGGGCGGATCGTGACAGTGACAGCGATCGACAACCTGGTCAAGGGCACCGCCGGCGGAGCCCTCCAGTCCCTCAACCTCGCGCTCGGCCTGCCCGAGACGACCGGTCTTCCGGTGAACGGAGTCGCACCATGAGCGTCACCAGCCCGGGCGGGTTCCGCGCCGCGGGGGTCACCGCCGGCCTCAAGCAGTCCGGTCGGCCCGACCTTGCCCTCGTCGTCAACGACGGGCCGCTGCAGGTCGCGGCGGGCGTGTTCACGACCAACCGTGTCGTCGCGGCGCCGGTCGTGTGGTCGCGCCAGGCCGTCTCCGACGGCCTCGCCTCCGCGGTGGTGCTGAACTCCGGCGGGGCGAACGCGTGCACGGGGCCCGACGGGTTCGCGGACACGCACCGGACGGCAGAGCATGTCGGGACGGTGCTCGGGGTCTCAGCGGGCGACGTGCTCGTGTGCTCGACCGGCCTGATCGGCGAGCGACTGCCCATGGACACCCTGCTCGCGGGCGTCGACGCCGCAGCGGCAGCCCTGAGCCCCACGGGCGGCCCTGACGCTGCTGTCGCGATCATGACGACGGACACGGTCGCCAAGACCGTGCTCGTCGAGGGCGACGGCTGGTCGGTCGGCGGCATGGCCAAGGGCGCCGGGATGCTCGCACCGGGCCTGGCCACGATGCTCGTCGTGCTGACCACGGACGCGGTCGTGACGGCTGAGCAGGCCGATGCCGCGCTGCGCGCCGCGACCCGCACGACGTTCGACCGGGTCGACTCCGACGGCTGCATGTCCACCAACGACACCGTGCTGCTCCTGGCCTCGGGCGCATCGGGCGTGACGGCGACCCATGCCGAGCTGACCGACGCCGTCACGCACGCCGCCGCGCAGCTGGCCCGCAAGCTCGTCGGGGACGCCGAGGGCGCAAGCCACGACATCGCCGTGACCGTCACGAACGCCGAGACGGAGGCCGCGGCGGTCGCCGTCGCGCGCGCCGTGACCCGCTCGAACCTGTTCAAGGCCGCGGTCTTCGGCAACGACCCGAACTGGGGTCGTGTGCTCGCCGCCGTCGGCACGGTCCCGGTCGAGGTGGCCGCGTTCGATGCCGCCGCGCTCGACGTCACGATCAACGGCGTCCAGGTGTGCCGGGCCGGCGGCGTCGGCGACGACCGTGCGCTCGTCGACCTTGCGGCCGCCCGGGAGGTCCACGTGCTCGTCGACCTGCACGCGGGCGGCGCGACGGCGACGGTATGGACCAACGACCTCACGCACGACTACGTCCACGAGAACAGCGCGTACTCCACATGACCGACGAGAGCCAGGACTTCGTGTTCAACACCCGCACCGACCTGCGCGCCGACCAGAAGGCGGAGGTCCTCATCGAGGCCCTGCCCTGGCTGCAGCGGTTCTCCGGAGCGCTCGTCGTCGTGAAGTACGGCGGCAACGCGATGATCGACGAGGACCTCAAGCGCGCGTTCGCGCAGGACATGGTCTTCCTGCGGCAGGTCGGCCTGCGCCCCGTCGTCGTCCACGGCGGCGGTCCGCAGATCAGCACGATGCTCGACCGGCTCGGCATCCAGAGCGAGTTCCGCGGCGGGCTGCGGGTCACGACACCCGAGACGATGGACGTCGTCCGCATGGTGCTGACCGGTCAGGTCTCGCGCGAGCTCGTCGGTCTGATCAACGCGCACGGCCCCCACGCGGTCGGCCTGTCCGGCGAGGACGGCGGGCTGCTCCGGGCGCGCAAGCGCACCGCTGTGATCCAGGGCGAGCAGGTGGACATCGGTCTCGTGGGCGACGTCGTCGAGGTCAACCCGTCGGCTGTTCTCGACCTGCTCGACGCCGGGCGCATCCCCGTCGTCTCGACGGTCGCCCCCGACATCGACGACCCGACCCAGGTGCTCAATGTCAACGCCGACAGCGCGGCCGCCGCGCTCGCGATCGCGCTCGGTGCGCGCAAGCTCATCGTCCTGACCGACGTCGAAGGCCTCTACCGCGACTGGCCGGACACCGCGTCGCTGGTCCGCCGGATCCGTTCGAGCGAGCTCGCCGAGCTCCTGCCGGGCCTCGACGCAGGGATGCGGCCGAAGATGGAGGCCTGCCGGCGCGCGGTCGACGGCGGCGTGGGCCGCGCGCACGTCATCGACGGTCGCCTTCCGCACTCGATCCTCGTCGAGGTCTTCACCTCCGACGGCATCGGCACCATGGTGCTGCCCGACGACGAACCGGTCCCGTCGCCCTTCACCGGTCAGCTGCCTGTCGTGGACGCGCACGCACTCGGAGGGCACGCATGAGCGACGACGAGCTGACCCTGACGGCGTCGTCCCTCGTCGCGCCGGACTCGGGCGCGCACTGGACCCAGCGGTACTCCGCGGCGCTCATGAACACGTTCGGACCGCCGCAGCGCGTGCTCGTGCGCGGTGAGGGTCCCTACGTGTGGGACGCCGACGGCACGCGCTACCTCGACCTGCTCGGCGGCATCGCCGTCAACTCGCTCGGGCACGCGCACCCGACGCTGACCGCCGCGGTGTCCGCGCAGCTCGGAACCCTCGGTCATGTCTCGAACTTCTTCGCCTCGCCGGTGCAGATCGCGCTCGCCGAGCGGCTGCTGCACCTGGCCGGCGCACCCGACGGCTCGCGGGTCTTCTTCGCCAACTCGGGCACCGAGGCCAACGAGGCGCTGTTCAAGATGGCCCGTCGCACCGGACGCCGACGCATCATCGCGCTCGAGGGCTCGTTCCACGGCCGCACGATGGGCGCGCTCGCCATGACCTCGAAGGTGGCGTACCGCGAGCCCTTCGAGCCGCTTCCCGCCGGGGTCGAGTTCGTGCCGTTCGGCGACTCCGCGGCGCTCGAGGCCGTGTTCGCCGACGGCGGCGGGGACGTGGCCGCCGTTGTCGTCGAGACGATCCAGGGCGAGGCCGGCGTGCGCCCGCTGCCGCCCGGCTACCTCGCGCTCGCGCGTGAGCTCACGACGCGGTCGGGCGCGCTGCTGGCCGTCGACGAGGTGCAGACGGGCATGGGTCGCACGGGCGCGTGGTTCGCGCACCATCACCCGTACCTGGGCGGCGGCATCGTGCCGGACGTCGTCACGCTCGCCAAGGGGCTCGGCGGTGGCATCCCCATCGGCGCACTCATCGCCTATGGGGAGCACGCGGCGAGCCTCCTGGGCCGCGGCCAGCACGGCACGACGTTCGGCGGCAACCCGGTCGCGTCGGCCGCGGCCCTCGCGACGATCGGCGTCATCGAACGCGACGGCCTGCTCGCACACGTGCGCGACGTGGGGGCAGGGCTGCGCGCGGCCGTCGTCGCGCTCGGGCACCCGCTCGTGGTCGAGGCCCGCGGTGAGGGCCTGCTGATCGCGATCGAGCTGGCCCGGCCGGTCGCGGCACGGGTCGCGTCGCTCGCGCTCGATGCGGGCTTCATCGTCAACCCGTGCACGCCGAGCGTGCTGCGCCTCGCGCCGCCGTTCATCCTCACCGCCGAGCAGGCGGCCACGTTCACGGCGTTCCTCGCGGGGCTGCCGCACGACCTCGAACCGGAGAGCTGACATGGTGCGCCACTTCCTGCGTGACGACGAGCTGTCTCCGCGTGAGCAGCGCGAGGTCCTCGAGCTCGCCCTGGCCTTCCGCGACGACCGGTACATCCGCACGCCCCTCGCGGGTCCGCGTGCGGTGGCCGTGATCTTCGACAAGCCGACGCTGCGCACGCAGGTGTCGTTCACGACGGGTATCGCCGAGCTCGGCGGGTTCCCGCTGGTCGTCGACGGCAACCTGGCGAAGATCGGTGTGCGCGAGTCGATCACGGACACGGCGCGCGTCCTGGGCCGCCAGGTCGCGGCCATCGTCTGGCGCACCCACGCGCAGGAGCGCCTCGAGGAGATGGCCCGCGCGGCCGGCGTGCCCGTGGTGAACGCGCTGACCGACGAGTTCCACCCGTGCCAGGTGCTGGCCGATCTCCTCACGATCGCGCAGCACCGTGGCGGTGTGGGTGCCCTCGCCGGGCAGACTCTCGCGTTCGTGGGTGACGGTGCGAGCAACATGGCGCACTCGTACCTGCTGGGTGGCGCGACGGCAGGGCTGCACGTGCGGATCGGCACGCCCGCGAGCTACCTGCCCGACGCCGGAGTCCTGGCCGATGCGACCCGCATCGCGCTGAGCACCGGCGGCTCCGTCCTGGTCACGAACGACCTCGCGGAGGCCGTGACGGGTGCCGACGCGGTCGCGACCGACACGTGGGTGTCGATGGGCCAGGAGCACGAGGCCGAGGCGCGCGAGCTGCCGTTCGTCCCGTTCCGGCTCGACGCCGCAGCGCTCGCCCTGGCTGCCTCGGACGCGATCGTGCTGCACTGCCTCCCCGCCTACCGCGGCAAGGAGATCACCGCCGACGTGATCGACGGCCGGCAGTCGGTCGTCTGGGACGAGGCGGAGAACCGGCTGCACGCGCAGAAGGCCCTGCTCACGTGGGTCTTGGAGAAGGCATGAGCATCGACAGCGCCGTGGCCGGCCAGGGGCCGTCGTCGACGCCCAGCACCGTGCCACCGACCAAGGCAGCGCGGCATGCGCTCATCACCTCGGTCCTCGTCCGCCAACCCGTCCACTCGCAGTCCGAGCTCGCCGACGCCCTGGCGCAGGAGGGCGTGTCCGTGACCCAGGCGACCTTGTCGCGGGACCTCGTCGAGCTGCGCGCCGTCAAGATCCGGACCGCGGGGGGAGCGCTCGCGTACGCCGTCCCGGCAGAGGGTGGCAGCCGGACGCCCGCGCATGCGGCCGACGCCGAGGTGCTCGCAGCCCGGCTCGCGCGCCTGTGCGCCGAGCTGCTCGTCACCGCCGACGCCTCCGGCAACCTCGTCGTCCTCCGCACACCGCCGGGAGCCGCACAGTTCCTCGCGTCGGCGATCGACCACTCGGTCCTTACGGGAGTGCTCGGCACGATCGCGGGCGACGACACCGTCCTCGTGATAGCGCGCGAGGCCGAGGACGGCGGGACGGCGTCGGGCGGTGCGGCCGTCGCGGCCCGATTCCTGGCCCTGGCTGCCGAGGGTTGATCCAGCACCGCGACCGGACGGCCCCTCGTCCGCCGCTGACACACTTGAACCGCACCTTCGTTGAGAGAAGAGAACAGTCATGACTGAACGCGTCGTCCTCGCCTACTCGGGCGGTCTGGACACCTCTGTCGGCATCGGTTGGATCGCCGAGGCGACCGGGGCCGAGGTCATCGCCGTGGCGGTCGACGTCGGCCAGGGCGGGGAGGACCTCGAGGTCATCCGCCAGCGCGCGCTCGACTGCGGTGCCGTGGAGGCGTACGTCGCCGACGCGCGCGACGAGTTCGCATCCGAGTACTGCATGCCGACGCTCCAGGCGAACGCGCTGTACCTGGACCGCTACCCGCTGGTCTCGGCGATCTCGCGCCCGGTCATCGTGAAGCACCTCGTCCGCGCGGCGCGGCAGTTCGGCGCCGGGACGGTTGCGCACGGCTGCACCGGCAAGGGCAACGACCAGGTCCGCTTCGAGGTGGGCATCACGTCGCTCGCGCCGGACCTGAAGTGCCTCGCGCCGGTCCGGGACCTGGCCCTGACGCGCGACAAGGCCATCGAGTACGCGACGAGCCACTCCCTGCCGATCGCCACGACGAAGCACAACCCCTTCTCGATCGACCAGAACGTCTGGGGCCGCGCCGTCGAGACGGGCTTCCTCGAGGACATCTGGAACGCACCGACCAAGGACGTCTACACCTACACCGACGACCCGACCTTCCCGCCCGTCGCGGACGAGGTCGTCATCACGTTCGAGCAGGGTGTCCCCGTCGCTCTCGACGGTGTGCCGGTCACGCCGCTCCAGGCGATCCAGGAGATGAACCGCCGTGCGGGTGCGCAGGGCGTCGGGCGGATCGACATGGTCGAGGACCGCCTCGTCGGCATCAAGTCGCGCGAGGTCTACGAGGCGCCCGGTGCCGTGGCCCTGATCGCCGCGCACCAGGAGCTCGAGAACGTCACGGTCGAGCGCGAGCAGGCACGGTTCAAGCGGACAGTGAGCCAGCGCTGGACCGAGCTGGTGTACGACGGCCAGTGGTTCTCCCCGCTGAAGAAGTCCCTCGACGTCTTCATCGCCGACACCCAGCGCTACGTCTCGGGCGACGTCAGGATCGTGCTGCACGGCGGGCGAGCCACCGTGACGGGTCGGCGCAGCGACTCGAGCCTGTACGACTTCAACCTCGCGACGTACGACACCGGCGACACGTTCGACCAGTCGGCCGCGCGCGGGTTCATCGAGATCTACGGCCTGACGTCGAAGCTCTCGGCAGCGCGCGACGTGCGCTTCGGCAACGCCGAGGACCTCGGCCACGCCGGTGGGATCGTCGGTGCCTGAGTCGGTCGGGGCGGTTCCCGCGCCTGCCGCGGGCGCAGCGTCCGGTCGCGTCAGCCTGTGGGGCGGCCGGTTCGCGGGCGGGCCGGCCGACGCGCTCGCGGCGCTGTCGAAGTCGACGCACTTCGACTGGCGTCTCGCCGGCCACGACATCGCGGGCTCGATCGCGCACGCGCACGTGCTCCACGGCGCCGGTCTGCTCGACGACGCAGAGCTGGCGGGCATGGTCGATGCCCTGGAGCGGCTGCGTTCCGACGTCGCCTCCGGGGCTTTCGGCCCGGCGCCCGACGACGAGGACGTCCACACCGCTCTCGAGCGTGGCCTCATCGAGCGCGCCGGCAGCGACCTCGGCGGCAAGCTGCGCGCGGGCCGTTCGCGCAACGACCAGATCGCGACGCTGGTGCGGATGTACCTGCGCGAGCAGGCGCGCTCGCTCGGCGGGCTCGTCCTGGACGTCGTCGACGCGTTCGTCGGGCAGGCCGCGGCCGCCGGTGAGGCGCCGATGCCGGGCCGTACCCACATGCAGCACGCCCAGCCCGTCCTCCTCGCGCACCACCTGCTCGCGCACGCGTGGCCGCTGCTGCGCGACGTCGAGCGGTGGGTCGACTGGGACTCCCGCGCGGCTCGCTCGCCGTACGGATCGGGGGCGCTCGCGGGTTCATCGCTCGGCCTCGACCCTGCGGCGGTGGCCGCGGAGCTGGGCTTCGACGGTCCGGTGGAGAACTCGATCGACGGGACCGCGTCACGTGACGCGGTCGCCGAGTTCGCGTTCGTCGCCGCGATGACGGGGATCGACCTGTCCCGGTTCGCGGAGGAGGTCGTCCTGTGGGCGACCAAGGAGTTCGGGTTCGTCCGCCTCGACGACGCGTACTCGACCGGGTCGAGCATCATGCCGCAGAAGAAGAACCCGGACGTCGCCGAGCTGGCTCGCGGGAAGGCCGGACGGATGATCGGGGACCTCACCGGGCTCCTGGCGACGCTCAAGGGCCTGCCGCTCGCCTACAACCGCGACCTCCAGGAGGACAAGGAGCCGGTCTTCGACCAGGTCGACACGCTCGCGGTCCTCCTGCCGGCGTTCGCCGGCATGGTCGCGACGCTCACGTTCGACACGGACCGGCTCGCCGAGCTCGCCCCTCAGGGTTTCTCGCTCGCGACCGACGTCGCCGAGTGGCTCGTCCGCGAGGGTGTGCCGTTCCGGGTCGCGCACGAGGTCGCCGGGGCGTGCGTCCAGGCCTGCGAGGCGCGCGGCATCGAGCTGTGGGACCTGTCCGACGACGACCTCGCGGCGGTCTCCAGCCACCTGACTCCCGAGGTCCGCGCGGTGCTCACGGTGACCGGCTCTCTGGCGTCTCGGTCGGCGTTCGGCGGCACCGCCCCCGCGCGGGTCGCCGAACAGCTGACCCGGGCCACTGCCCGCGCGGCCGAGCTGCGTCGCTGGACGTCCTGACTGTCGTGGCCACGTGATCGTTCCGGCGGGGCCCGACGCCAGTGAGCGCGACGACGCCGCGACGTGGGTCGCCTCGCAGGTCCTGGCCCGGACCCCGCGGCTCGGCCAGGTCCGGCTCGTGTGCGTCGACGGCCCTGCGGGTTCGGGCAAGACGTCGTTCGCGGCTCGGCTGGCCGATCGGCTCGGCGGCGACGGGGTCCGCGTCGGTACGGTGCACCTCGACGACCTGTACGAGGGCTGGTCAGGTCTTGAGGGGTCGCTCTGGCCACGGCTCGCAGCCCAGGTGCTCGAGCCTCTGCGGTCCGCAAGCCCTGGCCGCTTCCAGCGCTACGACTGGTTCGCCGGCGGGTTCGCCGACTGGGTCGACGTTCCCGTCCCGGAGGTGCTCGTGCTGGAGGGCTGCGGCGCCGCACGGCTGGCTGCTGCGCCCGATGCCGTGCTGACCGTGTGGGTCGAGGCACCTGCAGAGCTGCGGCTGGCGCGCGGCCTCGAGCGGGACGGCGAGGCGATGCGCGACGCGTGGGTCGCGTGGTCGGAGACGGAGGCTGCGCACTTCGAGCGCGAGCGGACCCGGGCGCGTGCGGACGTCCGGCTGGACGCGTACGGCAGGATGACGGCGTGAGCACCGGACCGGGTGACGTCGGGCGCGTGGGTGTGGTTCCCGCGCACGTCTGGTACGCCCGGAGCGCCCTCGCGGTCGCGGTCGACCTGCTCGGCGCCTGGATCACGACGCGGTCGCCCGAGGGCGATGTCACGGTCCGCATCACCGAGGTCGAGGCGTACGGCGGCGCGGACGACCCGGGCTCGCACGCGTTCCGAGGTCGTTCCGCGCGCAACGACGCGATGTTCGCCGAGCCCGGTCGGCTCTACGTGTACCGGCATCTCGGCCTGCACTTCTGCGTCAACATCGTGACCCTGCCGACCGGGCACCCGTCGGCCGTCCTCCTGCGCGCCGGGGAGGTCGTCGAGGGTGCTGAGCTCGCGTGGGCGCGCCGGTCGCGGGCGGGGGTGGTCGACAGCGACCGACAGCTCGCACGGGGACCCGCGCGGCTCGCTGTCGCGCTGGGGCTGGACCTGAGCGCCAACCGGGCCGACGTGACGGAGGCCGGGGGAGCCGTCGTCGTGCACCGTCGGGAGAACGCGACCCGCCCAGCGCTCGCGTCAGGTCCGCGCGTGGGGGTCAGCGGCGAGGGGGCCGACGGCGCACGGTTCCCGTGGCGCCTGTGGCTCGTCGGCGAGCCCACGGTGTCGCCGTTCCGTCGCGCCTACCGGTCGTCGTCGCCGCGCAGCGGTCCGACCGGCGGGACGCCGGGCCAGTGAACCTCCCCGGGCACGGCAGACTGTCCCGAGCAACCTTCGAGGAGACACCTGTGACGCACATCGTCGACGAGCTCGCCTGGCGCGGCCTCGTCGCCCAGACCACCGAGCCCACCGCCCTGAGGGCTGAGCTCGACGCCGGTCCGGTCAGCCTGTACTGCGGCTTCGACCCGACCGCGCCGAGCCTGCACATCGGGAACCTGGTGCAGATCCTCACCGTGCGCCGGCTGCAGCTCGCCGGCCACAAGCCTTACGCGCTCGTGGGCGGCGCGACCGGGCTCATCGGAGACCCGAAGATGACTGGCGAGCGCACGCTCAACGACCCCGAGGTCGTCGCGGGGTGGGTGGACCGGATCCGGCGGCAGATCGAGCCGTTGCTCGACTTCGACGGCCCCGCGGGGGCCACGATGGTCAACAACCTGGACTGGACGGCGTCGCTCTCGGCGATCGACTTCCTGCGCGGCGTCGGCAAGCACTACCGCCTGGGCACGATGCTCGCGAAGGACACCGTCGCGCGGCGTCTGAACAGCGACCAGGGCATCAGCTTCACGGAGTTCAGCTACCAGATCCTGCAGGGCATGGACTTCCTCGAGCTGCACCGTCGGTACGGGGTGAGCCTGCAGACGGGCGGCAACGACCAGTGGGGCAACCTGCTGTCGGGCGTGGAGCTCGTCCGGAAGGTCGAGGGGGTCGGCGTGCACGCGCTCGCGACCCCGCTCATCACGAAGGCCGACGGCACGAAGTTCGGCAAGACGGAGACAGGCACCGTGTGGCTCGACCCGGAGCTGACGAGCCCGTACGCCTTCTACCAGTTCTGGCTCAACGCGGAGGACGACGCCGTCCTGGGACATCTCAAGGTGTTCACGTTCCGCACGCGCGACGAGCTCGATGACCTCGCTCAGACGACTGCCGAGCGTCCTGCGGCTCGCGAGGCTCAACGCACGCTCGCCTACGACGTGACCGCGCTGGTCCACGGCGCCGAGGCGGCCGACAAGGTGGTGGCCGCGAGCCAGGCCCTGTTCGGACGGGGCGACCTCCGCATGCTCGACGAGTCCACGCTCGGCGCCGCGGTCGCGGAGCTGCCATCGGCGCCGGCTCGTGCGGGCGACCTCGTGGTGGACGTGCTCGCTGCGAGCGGTGTCGTCGCGAGCAAGGCGGCCGCACGGCGTGCGATCGCTGAGGGGGGCGCATCGATCAACAACGTCAAGGTGGTCGACGAGGACGCGGTTCTGGCTCAGGAGGACCTCCTCCACGGTCGGTGGGCCGTCCTGCGGCGCGGCAAGCGAACCCTCGCTGTCGCCGACGCACGGGCCTGACGCCGTCCCCACATCGGAACCAGGAGCGTCGTCGCAGGCCACAGGACTGCACCGGACGTCTGCCGGGCCCGGGGACCGGCGCGATTTGACGGTCCGGCCCGGCGCTGCGTAGTGTTCACGTTGTCGCCCGGCAGGGAGGAACGGACACCGAGAAGGACCAGTGATGGTCCGGGCGGTGGCTGGTCCCCGAAGGCGTCCAACCCCAGCAAGGACACCAGGCGCTTCTGGCGCCTGATACGTCGTGTCGGGAGAGAGTCCACTGGCCGGCCGCGATGAGCGGAACCGAGCAGTGAAAGTCTCGGGTAGTATTGAACGGTTGCCTCCGGGCGGGTCGAAGGGCCTTGCGGGATGCGCGTCTGTTCCTTGAGAACTCAACAGTGTGCCAAGTAGTCGATGCCAAGATGGTTCATCGTCGTGTGGTTCTTGTCCCGTTCGGGGTGGGGGTTGCGTGGTGGTGGGTCTTGGTTGACTGAGGGATCTCTCCTGCCTCCGTGGGAGGGTTCCTCTACAGCCGAATTAACTGGTCCTGCCCTTTGGGGGTGGGGTCGTTTCGTGTGTCGGTTGCTCTGCCGCTTTGGTGGTGGGGTGCCATGTAGACATCTACGGAGAGTTTGATTCTGGCTCAGGACGAACGCTGGCGGCGTGCTTAACACATGCAAGTCGAACGGTGACGACGGGGCTTGCTCTGTCTGATCAGTGGCGAACGGGTGAGTAACACGTGAGTAACCTGCCCCCGACTCTGGAATAACCGTGGGAAACGACGGCTAATACCGGATATGAGACGCACGGGCATCTGTGTGTCTGGAAAGATTTATCGGTCAGGGATGGACTCGCGGCCTATCAGCTTGTTGGTGGGGTAATGGCCTACCAAGGCGACGACGGGTAGCCGGCCTGAGAGGGCGACCGGCCACACTGGGACTGAGATACGGCCCAGACTCCTACGGGAGGCAGCAGTGGGGAATATTGCACAATGGGCGCAAGCCTGATGCAGCGACGCCGCGTGAGGGATGAAGGCCTTCGGGTTGTAAACCTCTTTCAGCAGGGAAGAAGCGAAAGTGACGGTACCTGCAGAAGAAGCGCCGGCTAACTACGTGCCAGCAGCCGCGGTAATACGTAGGGCGCAAGCGTTGTCCGGAATTATTGGGCGTAAAGAGCTCGTAGGCGGTTTGTCGCGTCTGCTGTGAAAACCTGAGGCTCAACCTCGGGCTTGCAGTGGGTACGGGCAGACTAGAGTGCGGTAGGGGTGACTGGAATTCCTGGTGTAGCGGTGGAATGCGCAGATATCAGGAGGAACACCGATGGCGAAGGCAGGTCACTGGGCCGCAACTGACGCTGAGGAGCGAAAGCATGGGGAGCGAACAGGATTAGATACCCTGGTAGTCCATGCCGTAAACGTTGGGCACTAGGTGTGGGGCTCATTCCACGAGTTCCGTGCCGCAGCAAACGCATTAAGTGCCCCGCCTGGGGAGTACGGCCGCAAGGCTAAAACTCAAAGAAATTGACGGGGGCCCGCACAAGCGGCGGAGCATGCGGATTAATTCGATGCAACGCGAAGAACCTTACCAAGGCTTGACATACACCGGAAAAGTGCAGAGATGTGCTCCCCGCAAGGTCGGTGTACAGGTGGTGCATGGTTGTCGTCAGCTCGTGTCGTGAGATGTTGGGTTAAGTCCCGCAACGAGCGCAACCCTCGTCCTATGTTGCCAGCGGGTCATGCCGGGGACTCATAGGAGACTGCCGGGGTCAACTCGGAGGAAGGTGGGGATGACGTCAAATCATCATGCCCCTTATGTCTTGGGCTTCACGCATGCTACAATGGCCGGTACAAAGGGCTGCGATACCGCGAGGTGGAGCGAATCCCAAAAAGCCGGTCTCAGTTCGGATTGGGGTCTGCAACTCGACCCCATGAAGTCGGAGTCGCTAGTAATCGCAGATCAGCAACGCTGCGGTGAATACGTTCCCGGGCCTTGTACACACCGCCCGTCAAGTCACGAAAGTCGGTAACACCCGAAGCCGGTGGCCCAACCCTTACGGGAGGGAGCCGTCGAAGGTGGGACTGGCGATTGGGACTAAGTCGTAACAAGGTAGCCGTACCGGAAGGTGCGGCTGGATCACCTCCTTTCTAAGGAGCATCTGGCAGGCGCGTCGGTCCTTCGTGGCCGGTGGCGATGTCCAGGCCCATGCCCGGTCCGTCTGTGACTGGGGTGGAGCTCACGGGTGGAACATCGACTATGGCCGGCTCATCTGCTGGTCCTGGCTTAGTACTCCTCGGGTTTACCCGGGGGTGGAACGGGTGGGGCTGGAGGGGTGGTCGGCTGGGCACGCTGTTGGGTCCTGAGGGAACAGGCTGAGGCCGGTTCGCTCGGGTCACCCGGAGATCGTCTCGGTGGTCGTCGACCTGTGGTCGGTGGTTGTCGGGGGTGAGGGTGGCTGCACACGGGCCTGTCGGGTCCGGATGAACCGCCCCTTGAGCTGGTCTGCGCTGATGCGCGGGTGAGTGCGGGGGTAGGCGCCGGGGAGGACGGGGATCGTTCGTAGCTTGAGAACTGCACAGTGGACGCGAGCATCTTTATAGTTTTTGTGATCAAGTTTATAAGGGCACAGGGTGGATGCCTTGGCACTAGGAGCCGATGAAGGACGTAGTAGCCTGCGATAAGCCTCGGGGAGTTGGCAAACGAACCGTGATCCGAGGATTTCCGAATGGGGAAACCCCGCTGGAGTCATGTCCAGTGACCCGCACCTGAATATATAGGGTGCGTGGAGGGAACGCCGGGAAGTGAAACATCTCAGTACCGGCAGGAAGAGATATTCCGTGAGTAGTGGCGAGCGAAAGCGGATCAGGCCAAACCGTACACGTGTCAAAGCCGGCAGGCGTTGCGTGTGCGGGGTTGTGGGACCTTTCCGTTCGGACTGCCGTCCGATCAGGGAGTCAGAAAGCCGCGTTATAGTCGAAGGGCATTGAAAGGCCCGGCACAGAGGGTGGAACCCCCGTAGACGAAATGGCGTGGCCTCCCGAAGGGGATCCCAAGTAGCTCCGGGCCCGAGAAACCCGGAGTGAATCCGCACAGACCACTGTGTAAGCCTAAATACTACCTAGTGACCGATAGCGGACAAGTACCGTGAGGGAAAGGTGAAAAGTACCCCGGGAGGGGAGTGAAATAGTACCTGAAACCGTGTGCCTACAATCCGTTGGAGCCTCCCTAGCAGGGGTGACAGCGTGCCTTTTGAAGAATGAGCCTGCGAGTTAGTGGTACGTGGCGAGGTTAACCCGTGTGGGGAAGCCGTAGCGAAAGCGAGTCCGAATAGGGCGATTCAGTCGCGTGCTCTAGACCCGAAGCGGAGTGATCTAGCCATGGGCAGGTTGAAGCGCGGGTAAGACCGCGTGGAGGACCGAACCCACTTGGGTTGAAAACCGAGGGGATGACCTGTGGTTAGGGGTGAAAGGCCAATCAAACTCCGTGATAGCTGGTTCTCCCCGAAATGCATTTAGGTGCAGCGTCACGTGTTTCTTACCGGAGGTAGAGCTACTGGATAGCCGATGGGCCTCACCAGGTTACTGACGTTAGCCAAACTCCGAATGCCGGTAAGTGAGAGCGTGGCAGTGAGACTGCGGGGGATAAGCTCCGTAGTCGAGAGGGAAACAGCCCAGACCACCAGCTAAGGCCCCTAAGCGTATGCTAAGTGGGAAAGGATGTGGAGTTGCACAGACAACCAGGAGGTTGGCTTAGAAGCAGCCACCCTTGAAAGAGTGCGTAATAGCTCACTGGTCAAGTGATTCCGCGCCGACAATGTAGCGGGGCTCAAGTATACCGCCGAAGCTGTGGCATTCACACAATAGCTCAGCCCTTCGGGGTTCAGGCGTGTGGATGGGTAGGGGAGCGTCGTGTGGCGAGTGAAGTCGCGGGGTGACCCAGCGGTGGACGCCACACGAGTGAGAATGCAGGCATGAGTAGCGAAAGACGGGTGAGAAACCCGTCCGCCGAATGATCAAGGGTTCCAGGGCCAGGCTAATCCGCCCTGGGTAAGTCGGGACCTAAGGCGAGGCCGACAGGCGTAGTCGATGGACAACGGGTTGATATTCCCGTACCGGCGAAGAACCGCCCATACCGAACCCGGTGATGCTAAGCGCCCGAAGCCGTCCATCGTCCCTTCGGGGACACCGGACGGGGGAGCGCGCGACCCGAACCGGCAGTAGGTAAGCGTATTAACAGGGGTGACGCAGGAAGGTAGCCCAGCGTGGCGATGGTAGTCCACGTCCAAGGTTGTAGGGTGAGAGGTAGGCAAATCCGCCTCTCGTGAAGCCTGAGAGCTGATGGTGACCGCGAACGCGGGATGATTGGGTGATCCTATGCTGCCTAGAAAAGCCTCGGCGCGAGGTTCAAGCCGCCCGTACCCTAAACCGACTCAGGTGATCAGGTAGAGAATACCAAGGCGATCGAGAGAATCATGGTTAAGGAACTCGGCAAAATGCCCCCGTAACTTCGGGAGAAGGGGGGCCCGACGTGTGAACCCACTAGCTGGGGGAAGCATTGAGGGTCGCAGAGACCAGGGAGAAGCGACTGTTTACTAAAAACACAGGTCCGTGCGAAGTCGCAAGACGATGTATACGGACTGACGCCTGCCCGGTGCTGGAAGGTTAAGAGGACGGGTCAGCCGCAAGGCGAAGCTCAGAATTTAAGCCCCAGTAAACGGCGGTGGTAACTATAACCATCCTAAGGTAGCGAAATTCCTTGTCGGGTAAGTTCCGACCTGCACGAATGGCGTAACGACTTCTCCGCTGTCTCAACCGTGAACTCGGCGAAATTGCACTACGAGTAAAGATGCTCGTTACGCGCAGCAGGACGGAAAGACCCCGGGACCTTTACTATAGTTTGGTATTGGTGTTCGGTGCGGCTTGTGTAGGATAGGTGGGAGACTGTGAAGCCGGCACGCCAGTGTCGGTGGAGTCAACGTTGAAATACCACTCTGGTCGCTCTGGATATCTAACCTCGGTCCGTAATCCGGATCAGGGACAGTGCCTGATGGGTAGTTTAACTGGGGCGGTTGCCTCCTAAAATGTAACGGAGGCGCTCAAAGGTTCCCTCAGCCTGGTTGGCAATCAGGTGTCGAGTGCAAGTGCACAAGGGAGCTTGACTGTGAGACTGACAGGTCGAGCAGGGACGAAAGTCGGAACTAGTGATCCGGCGGTGGCTTGTGGAAGCGCCGTCGCTCAACGGATAAAAGGTACCCCGGGGATAACAGGCTGATCTTGCCCAAGAGTCCATATCGACGGCATGGTTTGGCACCTCGATGTCGGCTCGTCGCATCCTGGGGCTGGAGTAGGTCCCAAGGGTTGGGCTGTTCGCCCATTAAAGCGGTACGCGAGCTGGGTTTAGAACGTCGTGAGACAGTTCGGTCCCTATCCGCTGCGCGCGCAGGAAACTTGAGAAGGGCTGTCCCTAGTACGAGAGGACCGGGACGGACGAACCTCTGGTGTGCCAGTTGTTCCGCCAGGAGCACGGCTGGTTGGCTACGTTCGGAAGGGATAACCGCTGAAAGCATCTAAGCGGGAAGCCTGCTTCAAGATGAGGTTTCCATGGGACTTGTCCCGAGAGGCTCCCAGCTAGACCACTGGGTTGATAGGCCGGATGTGGAAGTGGGGACTCAAGACCCACGAAGCTGACCGGTACTAATAAGCCGACAACTTCATCACACCAACTTGTGTGCTACGCGTCCACTGTGCGGTTCCCGAGATACGAACGGGAACACCCGATTTCATATCTCCATAGAGTTACGGCGGTCATAGCGAGGGGGAAACGCCCGGTCCCATTCCGAACCCGGAAGCTAAGCCCCTCAGCGCCGATGGTACTGCACTCGCCAGGGTGTGGGAGAGTAGGTCGCCGCCGGACATCATTCAGAAAGAGCCACCCCGCAAGGGGTGGCTCTTTCTGTTTGTCCAACCCCGCTGGGTCAATCGCGCCCCATCCGGGGCGCCAATTGCGATGCGGTGT
Source organism: Cellulomonas sp. WB94 (assembly GCF_003115775.1). Taxonomy (NCBI): domain Bacteria; kingdom Bacillati; phylum Actinomycetota; class Actinomycetes; order Micrococcales; family Cellulomonadaceae; genus Cellulomonas; species Cellulomonas sp. WB94. The sequence goes on along the minus strand of NZ_QEES01000004.1, from coordinate 8,925 downwards.
TGATTCTTGGCCCTGGTATTGCCGAGGTGAGATGTCTGTGCGGCAGGACCGTTTGGGCGGCCGCGTCGGCTCGGCACAGCCGCAGGTGGATCCATGCGGGGAGGCCACGCCGCGAGGGCCGGTTCTGGCCCGACTCGTGCCACTTGCCTTAGTGACCGGTTTCGAGTCGGTTGAGGATGGCGCGGGCGGTCTCGGTGAGGTCGGGGTCGAGGGTGAGGCGTTGGCCGTTGATCTCGATGGTTGCTGAGCGTGCGGTGCGCAGGGCCTGGACGATCTTCTTGATGCTCATGCCGGTGAGGTCTTGCAGATGGCGGGCGACGGCCAGGGCGGCGAACACCACCGTCAGGTGGGCTTCGATGGCGTCGCGTTGGTGGTGGAACACGGGCCGGGCTCGTAGGTCGGACTTGGTCATGCGGAACGACTGCTCGACGTGCCATAGGTCGTGGTAGGCCGCGATGACCGCCGCGCCGTCCATCGTGGCGGTCGGCAGGTTGGTGACGTAGCCCTTGAGGCCCGCCAACTGGCGGGCCCGGTCGATGGTGGCCTGGTCGAGTTCCTTGGTGGCTCCGGTGATCTTGAGGAACCGGGCCTTCTTCAACGGGGCGCGGCCGTCGGCGATCTTCTCGGCCCGGTCGATCATCGCGTTGATGGCCTTGTTGTCGTGCTGCTCGCGGGCGAACTTCCACTGGTAGACCACCCGCCGGGCCCGGGCCGCCTTGCCGGTGCCCATGTCCCGGGTCGATTCCAGGACCTGCCCGTCGGTGAAGTAGTTGCCGTGCCGTTCGAAGTGATCGGCCAGGTCGTAGGGGGCCCGGGTGATCCGCGAGCCGACGATGAAGCAGAACCCGGCGTCCTCCAGGGCGTTCAGGTTGCCCGCCGAGAGCATCCCGGCGTCGGCGACGACGACCAGGTCCGTGACGTCGTGCCGCTTGCCGAACGCGGTCAGTACGGGGATCAGAGTGGTCGTCTCGGCCTTGCTGCCCTCGAACAGGTGCACCTCGAGCGGGAACCCGCCCGGGTCGACCAGCAGCCCGACCTGAACCTGGGGGTCCACGCGGTGCTCCTTGCTCATCCCGACCCTGCGCAGCTCGTCCTCGTCCGGCCGCTCGAAGTGCAGCGTCGTCACGTCGTACAAGATCAGGACCGATGTCCCGGTGGTGCGGACCGAGTGCGCCCACGCGGCCCTGGCCAACGTGTCGCGGTAGTCCTGGGCCTGGCACCGGGCCAGCGACCGGAACAACGTGCGCAGGCTGACCGCCGGTGCGTCGAGTTCGTCCAGGACGCGGACGACCTCGGCCTTGGAGGTCGGCTCCACGATCCGTGCCAGGACCATCGCCCGGAACCCGTCATCGCCCAGGACGTCGAACCCCAGCCGGGTGTATTCGCTGGTCAGGACCTTCCACAACAGGTCCGCGGAGGTCCCCACGACCCGCCCACCTGCGGCGACGGCCGCAGGACGCCCACCGGCCGCCGGCGTCGCCGGCTGCAGGAGCAGTTCCGGTTCGGCGGTCCAGTCCGCGACGTCGTCCATCCGCGCCGGGACCACCAACAGGTCCCCGAGGTCCAGGGCGTCTTGGCCTGGGGACAGCCGCTCACGCGCTACGGCCAGCAGCAACGCGAGCTCGGCATCGCTATGCGCTGACCCGACGTGCTCGACCTGTTCGACCTGCCGGCCCCGGCGCGTGACGATCTGGACCGCGACCGCTCCCGAAGCGGTGCGGACCTTGCGCACGAACCGCGAGACCACCCCCGAAGGCTTGCACGACGAGGTTCTTAGTGACCACATCGCACCCGAGCGCACAACGAAACAGCAGGTCAGCGACCCGCGCCCACCCTCGAGGACCGAACGTGGCACGAGTCAGGTCTGGGTGGAGCCCGGCGCACACCGCGGCGCAGGGATGAGACCATAGAGGTTGCAGAACGATGAGGGGATCTCTTCAGATGAACAGTGACGGCCAAGGATCGCGCCCGGCCAACAGTGGCGCAGGACGGTTCGGTACGGGTCGCGGACCAGTGGGACGAGACCGCGCAGGTGCGAGCAGTGGCGGGGTGCGTCCGCGCCGTGTTGCCGGGTCCAGCTCTCGGCCGTCGCGCGATGCGGCTCCGGGTCGCTCCGCCGCTGCGGGCCAGACAGGCGAGCGCACGTTCGCGCCACGAACCGAGCGGCCGTCGCAGGATTCTCGCGCTTCCGGATCGGGCGCGCCCCGCTCGTCGGCTCGTTCCGGCGACGCGCCGCAGTCGAGCTCGCGCTGGGATGACCGCTCGGCAGGCCGTTCCGGTGGCGACGCCAACCGGCGCCCCGCCTCGCAGTCGCGTGGAGCGGCTGCTCCTTCCGGCTACCAGGGCCGGTCAGATCGGCCGGCCAATGGCGCCCGGTCGTTCGGAGATCGACCCGATCGCGCCGGTAGTGGCGAGCGTCGGACCTTCGGCGATCGTTCGGGTCGTCCGGACAGTGGTGAGCGTCGTTCCTTCGGGGACCGCGGCGAGCGCCCGGCGTCGGGTGACCGTCCGTTCCGTCCCGCGTCGGGTGACCGTCCGTTCCGTCCTGCGACTGGTGAGCGTCGCCCGTTCGGTGACCGGCCGGATCGTTCGGGTCGTCCGGACGCTGGTGAGCGTCGTTCCTTTGGGGACCGCGGCGAGCGCCCGGCGTCGGGTGACCGTCCGTTCCGTCCCGCGTCGGGTGACCGTCCGTTCCGTCCTGCGACTGGTGAGCGTCGTCCGTTCGGTGACCGGCCGGATCGTTCGGGTCGTCCGGACGCTGGTGAGCGTCGTTCCTTTGGGGACCGCGGCGAGCGCCCGGCGTCGGGTGACCGTCCGTTCCGTCCCGCCTCCGGTGACCGTCCGTTCCGTCCCGCCTCCGGTGACCGTCCGTTCCGTCCCGCCTCCGGTGACCGTCCGTTCCGTCCCGCCTCCGGTGACCGTCCGTTCCGTCCGGCGACTGGTGAGCGTCGTCCGTTCGGTGACCGGCCGGATCGACCGGCCCGTCCGGACAGTGGTGAGCGTCGTTCCTTCGGTGACCGCAGCGAGCGTCCCGCCTCGGGTGACCGGCCGTTCCGTCCGGCGACTGGTGAGCGTCGTCCGTTCGGTGACCGGCCGGAGCGTTCGGGTCGTCCAGACAGTGGTGAGCGTCGTTCCTTCGGTGACCGCAGCGAGCGCCCCGCCTCGGGTGACCGGCGGTTCCGTCCGGCGACTGGTGAGCGTCGTCCGTTCGGTGACCGGCCGGAGCGACCCGTGACGAGCGATCGGCCCGCGACCACGGACCGTCGCTCGGACAACGACCGTCCGGATCGCTCCGGGCGTCCGGCGACGAACGACCGCCGGCCGCCGGCCAGCGACCGTCGGCCGTCGGGGGACCGTCCGTACCGTCCCGCGAGCGGCGACCGTGCAGATCGCGGAACCGGACCAGCTCGACGCCCGGAAGGCGACCGCGGCGAGCGCACGTACGCGCCACGCAGCAGCGAGCGGCCCCCGGCGAGGTCCGGTGAGCGCCCCGAGCGTGCCGCATCGTTCGGTGGATCGCGTGACGAACCTCCTGCGCGTGACGAGCGTCAGACGCGAGAGGATCGCCCAGCGCGCGACGACGTCCGGGCGAGCCGTCCGCCGCAGCCGGATCGAGTTCCCGCTCCTGAGATCCCTGAGGACGTGCTGTTCTCGGACCTGGACCGTGACGTTCGCGCGAGGTTGCGCACCCTGAGCAAGGAGAACGCCGAGAACGTCGGGCTGCACCTCGTGATGGCGGGCCGGTTGCTCGACACCGAGCCTGAGCTCGCGTACGAGCATGCCCAGGCCGCTGTCCAGAGGGCCGGGCGGGTCGACGTGGTGCGCGAGGCCGCCGGTCTCGCCGCGTACCGCACGGGACGCTTCGCCGAGGCCTTGCGGGAGCTGCGGACAGTTCGCCGGCTCAACGGGTCATCCGAGCACCTGGCCGTCATGGCCGACTGCGAGCGTGGGCTGGGCAGGCCCGAGCGCGCTCTCGCTCTGGCGGACAGCCCGGAGGCAGCCGAGCTGCCGGCGGACGTCCAGATCGAGCTGGCCATGGTCGTCAGCGGGGCCCGTCTCGACCTCGGTGAGCCTGAGGCAGCTGTGGCTGTCCTCGCCTCGCCCGCTGTCCGGGCCGCGACCGGTGCCGTTGCGGCTCGTGTCGCCCAGGCTCGCGCCACGGCCCTCGAGGCTGCCGGGCGTCCCGACGCCGCTGCCGCCGAGCTCGCGGCGTTCTCGCCGGACCAGCTTGCGCAGGCGGCGGGGGACGTCGCGGACGACGAGGACGACATTGTCGCCTTCGATCTCGAGGACGAGTCCGGCCAGCAGGCTGACCAGGTCCGGGACGACGCCGACGACGTCGAGGCGGACGGGGACAACGTCGCCGAGCAGGAGCGCGCGGTCCCGGCCGACGAGCCGCAGGACCTGGGCGAGGCCGCCGTCGGCGACGGGAACGGCACGCCCGTCGATGGCTCCGCAGCGACGGAGAGCCCTTGGGAGGACGAGGCGTGACAGCGGGGCTGCTCGGCAGCGACATCCCCCTGGCCGACCGGTATGACGTCGCCCTCGTCGACCTCGACGGGGTGACGTATCTCGGTCACAAGCCGATCGACGGGGCAGCGGACGGCTTGGCGCAGGCGCGGGCCCGCGGCATGCGGCTCGTGTTCGTCACGAACAACGCTTCGCGCGAGCCCGAGTCGGTCGCCGGTCAGCTGACGGAGCTCGGGATCCCCGCCGAGCCGTCGGAGGTCATGACGGCGGCCCAGGCCGCGGCACAGGTGCTCACGACGCGACTCGCGCGCGGCGCGAAGGTGCTCGTCGTCGGGGGAGCGGGACTTCGGACAGCGGTGCGTGCGGTGGGGCTCACAGTCGTGGATTCCGCTGACGACGAGCCGGAAGCCGTCGTGCAGGGTTTCGCGCCCGAGGTCGGTTGGGCTCAGCTGGCGGAGGCCGCCTACGCGATCGAGCGTGGCGCCTGGCACGTCGCCAGCAACCTCGACCGGAGCCTGCCGACGGCGCGGGGTTTCGCGCCTGGCAACGGTTCGCTGGTCCTGGCCGTGCAGTCGGCGACGGGCGTCGTGCCCGACAGCGCGGGGAAGCCGTCGCCTGCCATGTACCGGATGGCGATCGAGCGCGTCGGCGGGAGTACTCCGCTCGTGATCGGTGATCGGCTCGACACCGACCTGGCCGGCGCGCGCGCGGGCGAGTATCCGGGTCTGCACGTCCTGACAGGGGTGAGCACGGCTCGCGATGACGTGCTCGCCATCCCGGCCGAGCGTCCGCACTTCATCGGCGCCGACCTTCGGTCGCTGCTCGTCGCGCATCCGGAGCCTGTCCGCGCTGCCGAGGGCTGGTGGACGTGCCGTGACGCGGGTGCACGGGTCGTCGGCGGGCGCCTCGAGCTGTCGCGATCACATGGCACCGGTGTCGAGGCTCGTGTCGACGTGATCCGGGCGGCGTGCGCCGCGGCCTGGTCCGCCGTCGACGCGGGCGAGACCCTCGACGCCGACTCCGTACCCGAGCTCGGTGTGGACAGCGACGGTTTCGTCGGCGCCGCCGGGTAGCGTGAGCGTGAGCCGCGCGGCAGACGCGCGCTCGAGACTGGCCCGTGGTTGACCGACGTGTTCGCGGCGGCTCCCACGTGGACATCCAGACGCAGGAAGGACGCCGGTGAACGGTTCGGACGAGAACGCGCGGGACGGCAACGCGACCGCAGTGACTCCCCTCCACGACCGCTCCGCCACCGGCGACGACGCTGTCGACGAGGCGCTGACGCGGCTCGCGACGCTCGACGGCGCCCCGCTGGCGCAGCACGTGGCCGTCTTCGATGCGGTGCATGCGGCCCTCCAGGACCGGCTCGCGGACACTGAGGGCTGAGACCACGTGACGACACGACTCGACATCGAGCTCGTTCGGCGCGGACTCGCACGCTCGCGACGGCATGCCGGCGAGCTCATCGCCGCGGGGCGGGTCGCCGTCGACGGAACCCCGGCCCAGCGCAGCGCGACCCCGCTCGCGGCGGAGCAGAGCGTCACCGTGACGACCGACGACGACCCCGGCTACGCGTCACGCGCGGGGCACAAGCTGGCCGGCGCGCTGGACGCGTGGGGGGTCGACGGTCCGGTCGTCATCGGCCGGGTGTGTCTCGACGCCGGGGCGAGCACCGGGGGATTCACTGACGTTCTGCTCCGGCGGGGCGCGGCACGGGTCGTCGCGGTCGACGTCGGGCACGGGCAGCTCGTCGCGGCGCTCCGGGCTGACCCGCGCGTGGACGTGCGCGAGGGCGTCAACGTGCGCTACCTGCAAGCGGGTGACGTGGACCCCGCCCCGGGGCTCATCGTCGCCGACCTGTCGTTCATCTCGCTGTCGCTCGTCCTGCCGGCGCTCGTCGCGGTCGCGGCTCCCGAGGCGGATCTCGTCGTCATGGTGAAGCCCCAGTTCGAGGTGGGTCGCGCGCGCCTCGGGTCGGGCGGGGTGGTGCGAGACGCGCGACTGCGGGCCGAGGCGGTCCTGACCGTCGCCCGCGCAGCGATCGGTCTCGGACTGGTCGTGGCGGGCGTCGTCGCGAGCCCGTTGCCGGGGCCGAGCGGCAACATCGAGTACTTCCTGTGGTTGCGTCGCGGGGTCACGACCGACTCCGAGGAGATGCTGCGGTCCCGCATCGACACTGTCGTCCTGAGCACGGAAGGAGGCTCGTCATGAGTCGACGTGTGCTCGTGGTGACCCACAGCGGTCGCGAAGAGGCGGTCGCGGCGACGGCAGAAGCGGTCAAGGCGCTCGACGGTGCCGGGTTCACGCCCGTCCTCGCCACGGACGACAGTCGAGCCGAGAACGTCGGAGAGCTCGAGCTGGCCATCGTGCTCGGGGGCGACGGCACGATCCTGCGAGCCGCCGAGCTGACACGAGGTCTCGGCGTGCCGCTGCTCGGCGTGAACCTGGGCCACGTCGGATTCCTCGCGGAGAGCGAGCGCGAAGACATCGGCGAGGCCGTGCAGCGCCTCGCGGACGGTGACTACGAGGTCGAGGAGCGCGGGACTCTTGACGTCCGGGTCCTGCTGCCCGGTGCCGACACCCCCGTGGTCGGCTGGGCGCTCAACGAGGTCACGCTCGAGAAGGGCGACGCGGCGCGCATGGTGGAGGTCGCGCTCGAGGTGGACGGCCGGCCGCTGTCGACGTTCGGGTGCGACGGCATCGTCGTGGCCACGTCCACCGGCTCGACCGCTCACGCGTTCTCGGCGGGTGGACCCGTCGTCTGGCCGGATGTCGACGGGATGATCCTCGTGCCGGTCGCCGCCCATGCCCTGTTCGCGCGACCGCTGGTGGTCGGGCCGTCGAGCGTCCTGGCTCTCGAGGTCGTGGCGCGGTCACCTGCGAACGGCGTGCTCATCTGCGACGGACGTCGCAGGGTGGACGTGCCGATCGGGTCGCGCGTCGAGGTTCGGCGCAGCGACGTGCCGGTGCGCCTTGCGCGGCTCACCCGGGCACCGTTCGCCGATCGCCTGGTGCTCAAGTTCCAGCTGCCGGTGGACGGCTGGCGTGGTCGCGGCGCATCGTCCGGACGGTCCAACGGGCGTGCCGTCGTGCGGGAGGTCTGAGGTGCTCGAAGAGATCCGCATCGAGAACCTGGGCGTGATCGGTCGTGCGCACGTCACGCTCGGCCCCGGTCTCACCGTGCTGACGGGCGAGACGGGCGCGGGCAAGACCATGGTGCTCACCGGCCTCAACCTCCTGCTCGGTGGGAAGGCCGACCCCACCACGGTTCGGACCGGCGCCGCTGCCGCGGCCGTCGAGGGCCGGGTCCTGGTTCCCGCAGGCTCCCCGGTGCTGGCGCGGGCCTCTGAAGCCGGTGCACAGCTCGACGACGACGGCGGCCTGGTCATCGTGCGGACCGTCGGTGTGGCTACGGCGGACGGCCCCGGGCGCTCACGCGCACACCTGGGCGGCCGGTCCGTGCCCCAGGGCGTGCTGGCCGAGCTCGCCGACGACCTCGTGACGGTCCATGGCCAGGCCGACCAGGCCCGGCTGCGGTCGCCCTCACGACAGCGCGAGGCGCTCGACGCCTTCGCGGGCAGCGCGCACGGTCTGGTCCTGGCCGAGTACCGGGACGTCTGGACCCGGCGGCAGGCCGTCATGGCCGAGCTCGCCACCCTCACCGACCGCGCACAGGACCGGGCTCGCGAGGCCGAGCTGTTGCGCCTCGGCATCGCCGAGGTCGAGCGGGTCGACCCTCAACCGGGCGAGGACATCACCCTGGCCGCGGAGATCGAACGGCTCTCGTACGCCGAGGACCTGCGCACGGCGGCGAGCGGCGCGCACGCTGCCCTCGTCGGTGACGACGGCTCCGACGTCCCGGAAGCCCTGGCTGCGGGCTCCGCCGTCGAGCAGGCTCGCCGGATGCTCGAGCAGGCCGGTGCGCACGATGCCTCGCTGGCGGCGCTCGCGACGCGTGTGGCCGAGGCGGGATACCTCCTGGCCGATGCCGCGATCGAGCTCTCCGGCTACCTGCAGGACCTTGCCGCCGACCCTGTGCGACTCGAGACGGCACAACGGCGGCGAGCCGAGCTGACCTCGCTCACGCGCAGCTACGGCGCCGATGTCGCCGAGGTCCTGGCGTGGGCCGACGCGTCCGGGCGGCGACTGCTCGAGCTCGACGGCGGCGACGAGCGACTGGCTGCGCTCGCCGACGAGCGCGATGCGCTGACGGCGCGGATCGACGATGCGGGAGCACGTGTCTCCCTGGCTCGCGCCGAGGCGGCAGAGGCGCTGGGCGCCACCGTCTCCGCCGAGCTGACGGGGCTTGCCATGGCAGGCGCGCAGCTCAAGGTCGAGGTCGCGCCTGCGGACGCACCCGGACCGCACGGCCTCGACCGGGTCGAGATGCTCCTCGTCCCGCACGCAGGAGCGCCCGCCCGGCCGCTCGGCAAGGGCGCGTCGGGCGGCGAGCTG